>DATHZW010000176.1:0-9731 GCA_035458405.1 Steroidobacteraceae bacterium
AGTCCCTGGGTCTCGAGCCATTGGCTGACGATATTGGGGTAGGTCGTGGCGATCCTCTTGCCCTCGACGAAGCCGCGGCCGGTGTAGGTCTGGTCGTCCGGCACCGCGATGCTCAGCCGGCAGCGTCCGTAGTCAAGCGGCATGACCTGCTCAAACAAGGGATCGACTCCCCGCGCGCGGAAGGCGAGTCGTTTCTCCTCCACGACGTTGAGGCCGACGATGCCCATGTCGCACACGTCCTCCTGGACGAGATCCGGGATGTCGTCGTCCCGCACGAGCAGGACGTCGAGGGGCATGTTCTCGCCGAAACAGACCAGCTGGTCCCTGGCGCGGCTGTATTTCAGCCCGCAGCGCCCGAGCAGGTCCAGCGAGTTGTCGGTCAGGCGTCCTGATTTCTGGACCGCGAGCTTCAGCCTTGCGAGTTGTTCCATGTCCGGCTCATCCCTGCCGGGAATCGCGCAGGCGATCCGCGGCCATAGAGTATCCACCATTGCCGCTCGTCAGGTAGCGGGCCACGCGGCCGATGGTCGTCACGCTGACGCCCGTGAGCTTCTGGATCTCGCGGTAGGGCAGTGCGCGCCCGAGGAGTTCCACCACCGCCCACCGGTCGGACATGGCCTGCAGTTCCGCCGGCGTGCACAGGTCCCTGAAAAACGAGCGCAGTTCTTCGGGCGTGCGCAGCACGAGGATCGCCGAGTACAGGGATCGCTCGTGCAGTGCTTCCTGCCTCGGGCTCAGCGGGCGGTGGAGTTTCATCTTCGGGAACGCCTGGTTGAATGTATTAACGCATTAATACGTTATTACATTCCACGGGGCGCGGCAAGAGTTCTTGACCGCTCGCCGCGCCCGCCAATAGACTTGCCGCGCTCATCGAGACCGGCCGAGGGACAAGGCCCTTTGACGCCGGGGCAACCGCCGCGCCCAACCAGCGGGGAAAGGTGCCACTTCCTGCGGAGGACCCAGGGTCCGCCGACAGATGAGCCGCCGCGCATGCGGGCCGGCAACGGTCGGCCAGGGCGCCGGCAGTCCGCCTCGGGCGGTCTCTCCGCGGGAACCTTGTCGACCGGCAGGACAGGAGAGCCCGATGATCCGCTATGCTGAGCCGCCTGAAGGCGACGAAAACCTCGCCAAGCCGGCCAACCGCAGCCTTCCCGACATGACCTCCGACACCGCGCAGGGCATCCTGAGCCTCCAGGGGCCGTTTCCGCTGCACCACGGCGGGTCTTTGCCGGGGCTACGCGTCGCCTGGCGGCTGGAGGGCGCCGCCGGCGGACCGGTGGTCGGTGCCCTGGGGGGGATCTCGGCGCACCGACGCATCTTCAGCCTGGTCGACCGGCGTGCCGGGTGGTGGCCGGAACTGGCGGGCCCGGGACTGCCGCTCGATTCCTCGCGCTTCCGGCTGCTCGGTTTCGATTTCCTGGGCGGCAGCGGGGAAACCACGCACGCGCCGCCCGGCGGGCCGGCGTTGCCGCCCATCAGTTCGTACGACCAGGCCGCGCTCCTGGCGGCGCTCTGCGACGAACTCGGCATCGGGAAACTGCATGCCATCGTGGGAGCGTCCTACGGTGGCATGGTTGCGCTGGCCTTTGCCGAGCGCCATCCGGCCCGGGTCGACCGGCTGCTGGTGATCGGCGCTGCGCACCGCACCAACCCGATGGCGACAGCCTGGCGTTGCGTCGAGCGCGAGGCGGTCCGTTTCGGCATCGCCCGCGGCGACGGGCCGGGCGGACTGAGGCTCGCCCGCGCGCTGGCAATGGCCACCTACCGCACGCGTGCCGAGTTCGAACGAAGGTTTGACGGCGATCCGCAGGTCGAGGACGGGAGGATGGTCTTTCCCGTCGAGCGCTACCTGTTCGCGCGCGGCGACGAATACGCGCGCCGCTACGCCCCGGAGGCGTTCATGTGCCTGTCCGAGTCGATCGACCTGCACCGCATCAACCCGGAAGCGGTGAAGGCCCCGGCGGCGCTCGTCGCCGTGACCGAGGACCAGTTGGTGACCATCGACGACATGCGTGAACTGGCCGCCCGCATCGGCGGTCCGGCCCGGTTTTACGAGCTCCGGTCCCTGTACGGTCACGACGCGTTCCTCAAGGAAAGAAAACAGCTGGAGCCGGCGTTTGCCTGGGCGCTGGACGGAGATACCCGATGAGCGAAAAGCTTGATCAGCAGACCCGTACGGTCAGGGCCGGGCTGGAAACCGATCCCGAGCACGGCGCCGTGGTGCCGCCGATCTACCTGTCGTCGACGTTCACCTTCGCCGGACTGAACGAGCGGCGCAAGTACGACTATTCCCGGTCCGGCAACCCGACCCGGGATGCGCTGGCCGGGGCGCTGGCCGATCTGGAATGCGGAGCCGGGGCGGTGATAACGGCCACGGGAATGGCCGCGGTGAGCCTCGGCGTCGTGCTGGCGAAGCCGGGCGAGCGGATCGTGGCACCCCATGACTGCTACGGCGGCACCTACCGCCTGCTCGCGGCGCTGCAGCGGACCGGGCGCGCCGAGGTCGATTTCGTGGACATGACCGATGCGGCCGCCGTGGCGAGCGCCCTGGCGGCCCGGCCGCGCATCGTTTGGATCGAGACGCCGAGCAACCCGCTGCTGAGGATCACCGACATCGCGGCGGTATCGGCAGCCGCGCATGCCGCCGGCGCGCTGGTCGCCGTCGACAATACCTTCATGAGCCCGGGGTGGCAGCAGCCCATCAGCCTCGGTGCCGACATCGTCGTGCACTCGACCACGAAGTACATCAACGGCCATAGCGACGTCGTGGGTGGCGCGGTGATAGCCCGCGACGAGGGCTTGCACGAGGAACTGGCATGGTGGGGCAACTGCCTGGGGATAACGGGGAGTGCATTCGATTCCTTCCTGACGCTCAGGGGCCTGAGGACGCTGCACGTACGGCTTCGCCAGCACGGCGAGAACGCCGCCGCCGTTGCGGGTCTGCTTGCTCGGCATGACGCGGTGTCCGCCGTCCACTACCCGGGCCTCGCGTCGCATCCGGGGCATGCGCTGGCGGCGAGGCAGCAGGCCGGATTCGGCGCGATCGTCAGCTTCGAACTGGCTGGCGGGCTGCCGGCCGTCGCCCGGTTCGTCAACGGCCTGCAGTGCTTCTCGCTGGCCGAGTCGCTGGGCGGCGTGGAAAGCCTGCTGGCCCATCCCGACACGATGACGCACGCGGCAATGGATCCGGCGGCGCGCGTCAAGGCCGGGATCAAGCCCGGCCTGCTGCGGCTCTCGGTGGGAATCGAGTCGCCCGAAGACCTGCTCGCCGACCTGCGTGCGGGCCTCGAGCGGGCCGCGGGCTAGCCCTGCCGCGGCCGGGCGAGGCGGTCGAGAACCGCGTCGCCCGCTTCCAGCGTGGTGGCGGGCGCGCTGCCGGCCAGGGCCAGGTCCGCCGTCAGGACGCCGTCCGTCAAGGCCCGGGAAACCGCTCTCTCGACGGCCGCCGCTTCCGTATCGAGGCCGAGGGAGTGGCGCAGGAGCAGCGCCGCGCTGAGGATGGTCCCGTAAGGGTTGGCGATTCCCTTGCCGGCGATGTCCGGGGCCGAGCCGTGGATCGGTTCGTACAGGCCGCGCCGGCCTTCTCCAATGGAGGCAGACGGGCAGAGTCCGAGCGAGCCGGGCAGCATCGCCACCTCGTCGGTGAGGATGTCGCCGAACATGTTCTCGGTAACGATCACGTCAAAGCCGGCGGGGCGGCGCAGCACATGCATGGTTGCCGCGTCGATGAACATGTGCTCGAAGGCGACTCCCGGGAATTCGGCCGGAAGCAGGCGCTCCACCACCGTGCGCCAGAGCCTCGAGGTCTCCAGGACGTTCGCCTTGTCCACCGACGTCAACCGGCCGCGTCTTCCGCTGGCCAGCCTGCCGGCAAGGCGCACGACCCGCTCTATCTCGGCGACGGAGTAGGTGCAGAGGTCGGACGCGGCGGACTCGCTGCGGCGCTTCTCGCCGAAGTAGATGCCGCCTGTCAGTTCGCGGACGACGAGGATGTCCACCCCCTCGAGGAGTTCGGGCTTCAACGGCGAGGCATGGTAGACGGCCGGGTGGGTCACCGCGGGACGCAGGTTGGCAAACAATCCGAGTTCGCGCCGCAGTCCCAGGATGCTCTGCTCGGGCCTGACCTTCAGCGAGGGGTCCGAGTAGCGCGGGTCGCCGATGGCGCCGAACAGCACCGCGTCCGCGGAGCGGGCCAGCGAGAGTGTCGACGCCGGCAGGGGTTCGCCTGTCAGGTCCATCGCCGCGGCGCCGACAGGCGCCTCGGGCATGTCGAACTGGTGCCCGAAGCGCGCTGCGACCAGCTCGAGGCAACGCACCGCCTGGGCAACGACCTCGGGCCCGATGCCGTCGCCGGGCAGCACCGCGATCGTCGCCTTCATTTGCCGTGGGCCTTTTCGTAGGCCTCGATCTGTTCGTCACGGGCCAGCAGGAAGCCGAGTTCATCGACGCCGTTCATCAGGCAGTAGCGCGCGAAGTTCTCCAGCGGGAACTCGACCGTGAGACCGGTGGGCAGCTCCAGCGTCCTGGTCTCCAGGTCGATCGAGACCTCCGCGCCGGGATTGGCGAGCAGCCACGCGTGCGTGGCCTCGTCCACGATGACCGGCAGGAGCCCGTTCTTGAGCGAATTGTTGCGGAAGATGTCGGCGATCTCGGTGCTGATCACGGCCCTGAATCCGTAGTCGACCATGGCCCAGGGAGCGTGCTCGCGCGAGGAACCGCAGCCTATGTTGCGGCCCGCGACCAGGATGGCGCAGCCCCGCGACTCGGGCCTGTTCAGCACGAACTCGGCGACCGGACGTCCGGCCGCATCGTAGCGCCAGTCGGCGAACAGCGACTGTCCCAGTCCCTCGCGGGTGGTCGTCGTGAGGAAGCGCGCCGGAATGATCTGGTCGGTGTCGATGTTGGTCGACGGCATGACCACGGTTCGCGATTTCAGCTTGAGGATAGGGTCCATCGGTCTCGTCCTTGCCGTCAGGCCAGCAGTTCGCGCGGGTCGGTCACGCGGCCGGTCACGGCCGCGGCGGCCGCGGTGACGGGGCTGGCCAGCAGGGTCCTGGCGCCCACGCCCTGGCGGCCCTCGAAGTTACGGTTGCTCGTGCTGACCGAATATTTCCCGGCGGCCACCGTGTCGCCGTTCATGCCCAGGCACATCGAGCAGCCGGACTCGCGCCAGTCGGCTCCGGCCGCCAGGAAGATTTCGTGCAGGCCCTCGGCCTCCGCCAGGCGCTTGACCTGCTGCGAGCCGGGGACGACCAGCAACTGCACCCCCGGCGCGATCCTGCGGCCGCCGAGGATGCCGGCGGCGGCGCGCAGGTCGGACAGCCTCGCATTGGTGCAGCTGCCGATGAAGACGACGTCGACCGGCTTGCCGGCGATGGCCTGGCCCGGTTCGAAGCCCATGTAACGAAGCGCCTTGTGAAAGACCTCGTCGCCCGAGGCAGGGATGTGCCCGGAGATCGGCACCACCATGCCCGGATTGGTGCCATAGGTGATCATCGGTTCGACTTCGCTCGCGTGCAGCGAGGCTTCCCGGTCGAACCTGGCGCCCGGATCGGAGGGCAGCTTGCGCCAGTGCTCCAGCGCGCGCTCCCAGGCCGCGCCTGCCGGGGCACGCGGACGGCCCTCGAGGTAAGCGAAGGTGGTTTCGTCGGGCGCGACCATGCCGGCGCGAGCGCCGGCCTCGATGGACATGTTGCACACGGTCATGCGCTCGTCCATCGAGAGTCCCCTGATCGCCTCGCCGCGGAACTCGACGACGTGACCGGTCCCGCCGGACACGCCCACGCGACCGATGATGGCGAGGATCAGGTCCTTGGCCGTCACGCCCGCGGGGAGCCGGCCGTCGACGTCGATCGCGAAAGTCTTCGGCTTGCGCTGCAGCAGGCACTGGGTGGCAAGCACATGCCCGACCTCGGTCGTACCGATGCCGAAGGCGAGGGCGCCGAAGGCGCCGTGGGTGCTGGTGTGACTGTCCCCGCAGACGATCGTCTTGCCGGGCTGGGTCACGCCGAGTTCGGGCCCGATGATGTGGACGATGCCACGGCGTTCGCTCTTCAGATCCAGCAGCTCCACGCCGAACTCGGCGGCATTTTCCTGGAGCTGCTCGACCTGCTTGCGGGCCGACTCGAGCCGGATCGGCAGGCCGCCGAAGATCTGCGCGGCATCGGTCGGCGTCGAGTGGTCCAGCGTCGCCAGCGTCCGGTCCAGCCGGCGAACCTTCAGCCCGCGCTCGCGCAGCACCGAAAAGGCCTGGGGGGAAGTGACCTCGTGCGTGAGGTGCAGGTCTATGTAGAGCACCGCAGGCGTATCCGCGGTCTCGGGCAGCACCTCGTGTTCCCGCCAGAGTTTCTCGAACATCGTCTGCGGCGTCATGTTTCCCCCAGCTTGCATCCGATGGCGTTCAGACCGCGGCCTGGGCGACGCGCGCCTCTGCGCGGCCGTCGATGCCACTGCGTCCCGTCTGCCGTCCGAGCTCGACCCGGTTGATGACCTCGAGGAAGGCCCTCACGCCGGATTCGACGATGTCGGTGGTGACGCTGGTGCCGCGATGGGTCCTGCCGCCGTATTCCACGGTGACCAGCGCCTCGCCCTGGGCATCCTCTCCCTCGGAGACGCTGCGCACCTCGAACTTCCGCAGCGTGACCTGGATGCCGGTGGCTTCCTCGATCGCCTTGAACGCGGCGTCGACCGGACCGTCGCCCGTCGTATTCCGCTCGACGACCCGGCCGTCGGCGTGCCTCAGGCCTACGCGGGCGGTCGCGTCAGTCCCGGCGCGAGAGCCGGTCTCCAGTACCTCCAGGAACCAGGGTCCGCCCGATTCGGTATCGAGCTTCAGCACCAGCGCCTCGATGTCGCCGTCGAACAGTTCCTTCTTCCGGTCCGCCAGCGCCTTGAAGCGCTCGAACACGCGATTGAGCTCCGCCTCCTCGAGCTCGAAGCCGAGCTCCTTGACGCGTTCCCGGAAGGCATGGCGCCCGCTGTGCTTGCCCAGCACGAGGTTGGTGCGGGAGAGACCCACGTCCTTCGGCCGCATGATCTCGTAGGTCGAGGCGTGGCGCAGCATGCCGTGCTGGTGGATGCCGGACTCGTGGGCGAAGGCGTTCTCGCCGGTCACGGCCTTGTTGCGCGGGATGGGCATGCCGGTGATGGAGGACACCAGCCTGCAGGTCGGGTACAGCTTGTGCGTCTGGATGCCGGTGTTGACGCCAAAGACCTGCTCGCGCGTCCTGATGGCCATCACGACTTCCTCGAGCGAGCAGTTCCCGGCGCGTTCGCCGATGCCGTTGATCGTGCACTCGACCTGCCGCGCGCCGCCGAGCACGGCGCTGAGGCTGTTGGCCACGGCCATGCCAAGGTCGTCATGGCAGTGCACCGAAAATACGACGCCGTCCGCCCCCTTCACGCGGCCGCGGAGGTGCGCGAAGGTCTCGCTGAATTCCAGCGGGGTCGTGTAACCGACCGTGTCCGGTACGTTGATGGTGGTCGCCCCGGCATCGACTGCCGCCTGCACGACCTCGGTCAGGAACTCGAGCTCGGTCCGCGACGCATCCTCCGGCGAGAACTCGACGTCCTGGCACATCGACTTGGCCAGCTTCACGCCCTCGACGGCGGTACGGATGATCTCCTCCTTGGCCATCTTCAGCTTGTGCTCGCGGTGGATGGCGCTGGTCGCGAGGAACACGTGGATCCGCGGGCGTGCCGCGTCCTTGACCGCCGTCCAGGCCTTTTCGATGTCGTCCCGGTTGCAGCGGGCCAGGCCGCAGATGACCGGCCCGTGCACCTGCCGGGCGATGGCATTGACCGATTCCCAGTCGCCGCGTGAAGCGGCGGGGAAGCCGGCCTCGATCACATCGACGCCGAGTTCGGCCAGCGCGCGGGCGACCCGAAGCTTCTCGTCCAGGGTCATGCTGCAGCCCGGCGACTGCTCGCCGTCCCGCAACGTGGTGTCGAAAATCAAAACGCGATTCGGGTCACGCTCGCTCATGTCGTCATTCCTCATTCCTTGCGGTCGTCATCCCACGGCCAGGCTCCGCCGGCCGGCCAGCCGGCGGTGGCGCCAGGGCTTCATTCCTGCTCGAGCCACGGCATCCTCGCGCGCAGCTTGCGGCCGACCTGCTCGATGGGATGCTCCAGGTCCTTCTTGATCAGTGCGTCGTAGTTCTTGCGCCCGCGGCGGTTCTCGCTTATCCACTGGCGCGCGAACTTGCCGGTCTGGATCTCCTGCA
Source organism: Steroidobacteraceae bacterium (assembly GCA_035458405.1). Lineage (GTDB taxonomy): Bacteria > Pseudomonadota > Gammaproteobacteria > Steroidobacterales > Steroidobacteraceae > SG8-30. Next base: position 8,226 of record DATHZW010000176.1, read on the forward strand.
GGATCTTCTTCATCTCGCGCTTGGTGTCGCGGTTGACGACCCTGGGCCCGCGCGTCAGGTCGCCGTACTTCGCGGTTTCGGAAATGAACTGGTGCATCTTGGCGAGGCCGCCCTCGTGGAGGAGGTCGACGATCAGCTTCAGCTCGTGCAGGCATTCGTAGTAGGCCACCTCGGGCTGGTACCCGGCTTCGACCAGCGTTTCGAAGCCTTTCACGACCAGCTCGGTCGCCCCGCCGCAAAGCACCGCCTGTTCGCCGAACAGGTCGGTCTCGGTCTCCTCGCCGAAGCTCGTCTCGAGCACGCCGCCGCGTGTGCCGCCAATGCCGTCGGCATATGCCAGCGCCTTGGCGTGGGCCTTGCCGGTCGCGTCCTGGGCCACCGCGATCAGGCAGGGGACGCCACGTCCCTGCTGGAACTGGCGCCGTACCAGCCCGCCCGGGCCCTTCGGCGCGATCAGTACCACGTCAAGGTCCTTGCGCGGCTTGATCTGCCCGAAATGCACGTTGAACCCGTGTGCGAACAGAAGCGCTGCACCCGGCTTGAGCGACGGAAGGATCGCCTTGTAGAGCTGCGCCTGCGCCAGGTCGGGCGCCAGCATCGCGACCAGGTCGGCGCCGGCGGCGGCCTTGGCGGGTTCTGAGACCGACAGCCCGTCGCGCCTGGCCTTGCGCCAGCTGCCGCCCTTGCGCACGCCCACCACGACGTCGTAGCCGCTGTCCTTGAGGTTGAGCGCATGGGCCCGTCCCTGGCTGCCGTAACCAAGGACGCAGATCCGCGCGCCCTTGAGCGCCTTCCTGTCAACGTCCTTCCGCGAATAGATCTTCATGTTCACTTCCTCGTTACAGTCGATCCCGTTTCTACCGGTCCTGCCGGCACGCCGCAGGGACCCAAAAAAGGAAACCCCGCCTCGGCGCTGGACCGGTGCGGGGTTTCTGTATGGCTTCGCTTCTTTCCGTTTCAGCCCAGCAACCCGCACCTGTTCCGCGGAAGCAGAAGGTCCAGGAGAAGCAGCAGGGCAGGCAGCTGGGCAAAACAGGACGCCCCGGGCACCGGCCCGGAAGGCATGCGTTCCAACATGTTTGCGGTCGCTGCGTGCATCATCGTTTGGTGCGGTGCAAGATAGAAGGATCAGAGCACAGCGTAATCAGCGCTGTCAACCGCGGGACAGGACCGGTTCGAGGTGCAGAGTATGAGCGACGGCATAGGCAACAGGCGCGAGCAGGGCTCCCGGCCGATCTGGCTGGTCAGCGAGGCGGGGCTCGAGGCGTGGCAATCGCAACTCCCGGAGACGGCGGCGAACTGGGTCCGCGCGGCGGCCTTCAAGGGGGAAGCGCAACGCCTGCTGTTGATACCGGGCGCCGACGGCGCCGTCGCCGGCGCGGCCCTGGGGACCGGCCCGGCGTCCGGAGCGGAGCCGCGCTCGCCGTGGACGCTGGCCCGCCTGCCCGAGGCGCTGCCGCCGGGTCACTGGCATCTGGCCACGCCCCCGGAGGGCACCGCGGCCAC
>DATHZW010000177.1:0-9111 GCA_035458405.1 Steroidobacteraceae bacterium
AGCCTGGCGGCCTGGTCCATGTGCCCGTGTGCCTGCCAGTCCCGGTCGAAGCTGGGGGACTTGTTGGGGATCCGGATGTACTCGGAGAGTCGCGGGACGATCGACTCGTTCCACAGATTGCCGATAAATTCCGTGGCAACAGAGATGTTAAGTTTATCCATATAATAAATACTTATAAATGTTTCCAAAAATACAAAATATATATGCAGCTGGTCTCAGGTCGATGATTCCCGGGGGTCCTGGAGATCGGGCAGGCTGAAGAACACCAGGGCGTTGGCGCTGGTCGTCGCCGCAATCTCGCCGGGTTCCTCGCTCCGTACTTCACAGACCGAATCAAATACGGCTCGTAAGTACTTGGGTTCGTTACGTCTATGGCTTGGCTTTGGCTGAATGTTCCGTGGCAACAGGTAGGGACCGTCGGTCTCGAGCATCAGGCGATCCAGGGGTATCCGCGGCACCAGGGCCTTGACCCCGGCGCCTCGCCGTTCGTCGCAGATCCAACCGGTGATGCCGACATAGAGGTCCCGTTCCAGGTAGGCGGCGAGTTCCTCGCCGCTGCCGGTGAAGCAATGGACGACCGCCCGGGGCAGGTCGGGCAGGTAGTCGGACAGGATGGCCATGAAGTCCTCGTGCGCGTCCCGCTGGTGCAGGAAGACCGGCTTGCCGAGTTCCGCCGCCAGGGCCAGCTGGCCGGCAAATGCGCGCCGTTGGTCCGCGCGCGGGGAGAAGTCGCGGAAGTAGTCGAGACCGCACTCGCCGGCTGAGGTCACCAGCGGATCCTCAAGCAGCCGGCGCAAGCTTGGCAGGTCGCTGTCCGGGAATTCCTGCGCATGGTGCGGGTGAATGCCGGCGGTTGCGCGCATCAGCGCGGGCCATGTGCGGCAGATGGCAATGGCCTGCCCGGCGCTCTCCAGGCTGCTGCCTGTGACCACCATTCGCACGACTCCCGCGTCGAGGGCCCGGGCGACGACCTCGGCGCGGTCGTGGGCGTAGCTGTCGTGGGCGAGGTTGATGCCGATGTCGATCAGGGGGCTTGTCTGCATGCTTACAGGTGGCTCTGCGATAATGCGGGCGTTTCCCGTGGCCAGCCGCTGCGGCGCCACGGATTGCGGGCATTCTAGATGAGCCGGACGGGCGATGGGCCCGGGGCGCGGAAGGTGGATGATGTCGCTCGACCAAGAAGCACTGGAGACCCTGCGCAAGGACGGCCAGGCACCGGCCTCGCGATACCAGACGAGATCCGGCCAGCGGCGCCGCCGGCTGCTGATGGCCGGCCTCGCGGTCGTGGTCGCGGTTCTGGCCGCGCTGCTGCTGGGTCGCTCCAGGCCGATGGAGGTGGAAGTCGTTGCGGCGGCGGCGCCGCTGGCTCCCGGGCAGGCGGCGGTGCTGAACGCCTCGGGATACGTCGTCGCGCGACGCCTTGCGACCGTCTCGTCCAAGATCACCGGGCGCGTCACCGAGGTCACTTTCGAGGAAGGCAGCCAGGTCAGCGCAGGCCAGGAGCTTGCCCGGCTGGACGATGCAACGGTCCGTGCCGTGTACAACGTCGCCTCGAGACAGTTCGACGCCGCGCGACTGGAACTCAAGGAGGTCGAGGTGCGCCTGGCGGAGGCGATCCGCGACCGCGATCGGCTCCGCCTGCTCCGGGAGCAGAACCTGGTCAGCGCCAGCGCGCTGGACGGCGCCGAAGCCGAAGCGAACGCGCTGGCAGCCCGGCTCGAGGCCGCTCGCGCCAACGTGGCGGTCGCCCAGGGCAACGTCAGGCTGCGTGCCCAGGACCTCGACGACCTCGTCGTGCGCGCGCCGTTCGACGGGGTCGTGATCTCGAAGGACGCGCAGCCCGGCGAGATGGTTTCGCCGATTTCCGCTGGCGGCGGTTATACGCGCACCGGAATCGCGACCATCGTCGACATGGCATCGCGGGAAATCGAGGTGGATGTCAACGAGGCCTACATCAACCGTGTCCGGGACAGGCAGCGAGCGGAGGCGATCCTCGATTCCTATCCCGACTGGCGAATCCCGGCCAGGGTCATCGCGATCGTGCCGACGGCGGACCGGCAGAAGGCGACGGTACGCGTGCGGATCGGGATCGACGAGCTGGATCCCCGCATCCTGCCGGACATGGGGGTCAAGGTGCGGTTCTGCGACGATCGGGCCCCGACGGGTCCCGCCGCGGTTGCCAGCCTGCCGTCGGGAGCGATTCTCGGGGAAGAGGGCGCAAACTACGTCTGGCGCGTGATCGACGGCCGCGCGGTCAGGACCAGCGTCGAGGTCGGCGAGGAATCGGAAGGGAGACGCGAGGTCCTGCAGGGCGTGGCAGCGGGCGAAGAGGTCATCGTCGGCCCGCCCGCGGGGATCGCGGATGGCGGGCGAGTCCGGCCCCGGGGCGAAGCTTGAGCGGCGGGGCATGACATTGAGCCGAACGCTGGTCCGGATCCGCGAGCTTTTCAAGGAATTCCGCCGCGGCCCGGAGGTCGTCCATGTCCTCGAGGGCCTGTCGATGGAGATCCCCGAAGGCGACTTCGTGGCGCTGATGGGGCCGTCCGGCTCGGGCAAGTCGACGCTGCTGAACCTGCTCGGCGGACTCGACCGGCCGACGTCCGGGTCGCTGGAAGTGCAGGGCCTGGAGCTCGGTGAACTGTCCGACTCGGCCCTGGCGCGCTGGCGGGCCGACAACGTCGGCTTCATCTTCCAGATGTACAACCTGCTGCCGGTGCTGACGGCTGAACGCAACGTGGAGCTGCCCCTGCTGCTGACCGACCTGCCCGGCGCGGAGCGCATGCGCCGCGCGCGCGCGGCGCTGCAGCTCGTCGGCCTGGGTGATCGTGCGAGGCATCGCCCCGGCCAGTTGTCCGGCGGCCAGGAGCAGCGAGTTGGTGTCGCGCGGGCGATCGTCACCGATCCCGTCCTGTTGCTCTGCGACGAGCCGACGGGCGACCTGGACCGCAAGTCCGGCGACGAGATCCTGGATCTCCTGCAGGCCCTCAACGAGCAGGGCAAGACCGTGATCATGGTGACCCACGATCCCAGGGCCGCCGAGCGCGCCAGGCGGACACTGCGCCTGGAAAAGGGCCGACTGGTCGAGCAGGGTCCATGATCGGTTACCTGCACCTGGTGCTTGCCAACCTGCGCCGCAGGCCGCTGCGGACCTTCTTCACGCTGGGCTCGATCCTGGTCGCCTTCCTGATGTTCGGGGTGCTCGGCGCCATGACCCGCGCCTTCAGCGCCGGGGCCGAGCTGGCTGGCGCCGACCGCTTGCTCGTGACCCACAAGGTCTCCCTCATCCAGCCGTTGCCGGAGAGTTACCGGTCGCGCATCCGCCAGGTCGACGGCGTCGCGCGAGTCAGCAGCGCGACCTGGTTCGGCGGCGTCTACCAGGACGATCGCAACCAGCTGCCGACGTTCCCGGTGGACGACGAGGTCTACCTCGACATCTATCCGGAGTACGTCATTTCGTCCGAGGCGCGGCAGCGCTGGCTGGCGGACCGTCGAGGTGCCATCGTGGGCCGGCCCATTGCGGACGAGTTTGGCTGGAAGGTCGGCGACACGATCCCGCTCAGGTCGAACATCTGGCGGCAGGCCGACGGCTCCGATACCTGGGAACTCAATGTCAGCGCGCTCTACGACGTGCCCGAAGCCGGCGGCGATCCCCGCAACATCCTCATGCACTACGACTACTTCGAGGAGTCGCGCGGCGGCGGCAAGGGGCTGGTCAGCTGGTATATCGTGCAGGTCGCCGATCCCGCCGCGGCGCCCCGGGTGGCGCGCGACATCGACGGCCAGTTTGCCAATTCTCCCTACGAGACCAAGACCGCCACCGAGAAGGCCTTCGCGCAGAGCTTCGTCAACCAGATCGGCAACATCGGCGCCATCATGACCGGCGTGGTCAGCGCCGTGTTCTTCACGATGCTGCTGGTCACGGGTAACACGATGGCGCAGTCGGTTCGCGAGCGCACCCCGGAGATCGGCGTCATGAAGACCCTGGGCTTCACGGGCCCGGTGGTCACGGTCCTGGTCCTCGCGGAGTCGATCCTGCTGACGGCGATCGGGGGCCTGCTCGGCATGGTCGGCGCCTATGTCACGGTCGAGGCGGTGGGCGGGATGGTGCGGCAGTACCTGCCGGTGTGGGAGGTCCCGGCCGACGCCTGGCTCGGCGCCACCGGGATGATCCTTGCGCTCGGCCTGCTTGCCGGGGCCGTGCCGGCCTGGAACGCCCAGCGCCTGCCGATCGTGCAGGCATTGCGGGCGACCTGAACCATGAGCACACGTCATGCATGGCGCCAGGTCCTGGCCATCACCGCGATGAACCTGCGCAGCGTCCCGCAGCGCCTGGGAACGGCCGCCGTGGCGGTGGTCGGCATCGGCGGCGTCGTGGCCGTGCTGGTGGCCGCGCTGTCGATGTCCGAGGGGTTTCGGGCCGCGATGGCGCTTTCCGGGCGCGATGACGTGGGGATCGTGCTGCGCGGCGGCTCGGCGGACGAGCTGTCCAGCGGCCTCTCGCTGGAAGCGGTCAAGTACGTGATGGATGCGCCGTCGATCCCGCAGGGCCCCGACGGGCCGCTCGCTTCGCCGGAACTCTACGTCATCGTGGACGTGCCGATGCGCAGCACCGGCACGCAGGCCAACGTCCCCTTCCGCGGCGTCGGCCCGAACGCGTTCCGCATCCGCGGGGCCTTCCGGATGGTCGAGGGTCGGGCGTTCGAGCGCGGCATGAACGAGGTGATCGTCGGACGCGGGGCGGCGGCGCAGTTTGGCGGGCTCGAGGTGGGCAGTACGGTGTCCTTCGGCGGCTTGCCCTGGCGGGTCACGGGCATCTTCGAGGATGGCGGCAGCGTCAGCGAGTCCGAGATCTGGACCGATGCGCCGGTGCTGCAGGGGGCCTACAACCGCGGCACGTCCTACCAGTCGGTTCGCCTCCGGCTGCCCGGACCGCGGCAGATGGAGGGACTGGCGCGCCATCTCGCGGCAGATCCCCGGTTCAACATGACCGTGCGCACGGAGACGGAATTCCTGGCGGGCCAGTCGCGCGTCCTCATCGCCATCGTGCAGACCGTCGGGATCCTGATCTCGGTCGCGATGGGGGTCGGGGCGGTCTTCGCCGCGCTCAACACGATGTACGCGGCGGTGGCCTCGCGCACGCGCGAGATCGCCACGCTCAGGGCGCTCGGCTTCGGGGCGACCGCGGTGGTGGCGTCGGTGCTCGTGGAGGCGATGCTGCTGGGCCTCTTCGGCGGCGTCCTCGGCGCCGTGTTCGCCTATGTGAGCTTCAACGGCTTCAGGGCCTCGACCCTCAACTTCCAGAGCTTCAGCCAGATTACCTTCGCGTTCACCGTCACCCCTGCGCTGATGCTGGCCGGGATCGGCTACGCGTTGCTGCTTGGCCTGGCAGGCGGGCTGCTCCCCGGGTTGCGGGCCGCCCGGATGCCCGTGATCCAGGGTCTCAGGGAACTCTAGGCATGCTCTCTCGCGAGGAACGGCGCTGGCTGCCCTGGGCGCCCCTGCTGCTTGCCGAGGGCCTGTATGCGCGCCTGGCCACCACGCGCCTGCCACCGGCCCGCGACCCGGCGGGGCGGGTCGGCGGCGGCTCCCGGACGGTCAGGCTGGCCGGCCTCGGCGACTCGATCATTGCCGGCGTCGGCGTCGAGTCACAGGCCCAGGGACTCGTCGGCCAGGTGGCCGCCCAGGTCGCCTCGCGGGCCCCCGTCGCGGTGGAGTACCGGGCCTTCGGCGAGCCGGGCGCGACCGCCAAGGGAATCCTGACGGGACTGCTGTCCGCCGCCGTCGACTTCGAGCCGGAACTGGTCGTGCTGTCGCTCGGGGTCAACGATGCGATCGCGGGCGTCAAGCCATCGGACTTCAAGGACACGCTGCGCGCGCTCGTCGACACGCTCGCCGGCAGCGCGCGCCGCCCGTCGATCGTATTCGGCGGCGTTCCGCCGCTCGGCAGTTTTCCTGCGTTGCCGTGGCCGCTCTCGCAACTGCTGGGGGAGCGCGCGCAGGCCCTGCAGGCAGCGGCCGTGCAGCTCACCGGATTCCGCGGCATGAGGATCGTCGTGTTTCCGGCGCGACTGCAGCCAGCCAGCTTCTCGCGCGACAGGTTTCACCCCGGAGCGAAGGGCTGCGAGGACTGGGCAAGCTGGGTTGTCAATGGGATGACGCCGCGGCTGGAGAATTTCCGCTCGAGCCCGGCGTTGCCGCCGCAACAGTGATCGAACGGGCCTCTGCCGGCTGGTATCATCGCGCCGATGGAATCCAACCCCTATCCTCACCTGCTCGCGCCGCTGGACCTGGGCTTCACGACGCTGCCCAACCGTGTCCTCATGGGCTCCATGCACACCGGGCTCGAGGATCGCGCCGAGGATTATCCGCGCCTGGCCGCCTACTTCGCCGAGCGTGCGCGCGGCGGCGTCGGGTTGATCGTCACCGGCGGTATCGCGCCCAACATCGCGGGCTGGTCCAAGCCTTTCGCGGGCAAGCTGACCAATTCGCGCGAGGTGGCGCGCCACCGCCTGCTCACCCGGGCGGTGCACGCGGAAGGCGGCAAGGTCTGCATGCAGATCCTGCATACCGGCCGCTACGCCTATCATCCGCTCTCGGTCGCGCCGTCCCGGATGAAGGCGCCGATTTCTCCGTTCACGCCGCGCGCCCTGACCCGTTTCGGCATCTCACGGCAGATTGCCGCGTTCGCGCGCTGTGCGCGCCTCGCGCGGGAGGCGGGATACGACGGCGTCGAGGTGATGGGCTCCGAAGGCTACTTCATCAACCAGTTCATCGCGGCCCGGACCAACCGTCGCAGCGACGACTGGGGCGGCCCCTACGAGAACCGCATCAGGCTGCCGCTCGAGATCCTGCGGAGTGTCCGCGAGGCCGTCGGCCGCGAGTTCATCGTCATCTACAGGCTGTCCATGCTCGACCTGGTCGAGGGAGGCAGCAGCTGGGAGGAGATCGTCCAGCTGGCCAAGGCGGTCGAGGCGGCTGGCGCGACGATCATCAACACCGGCATCGGCTGGCATGAGGCGCGGATTCCCACCATCGCCACCATGGTGCCGCGCGCCGCCTTCACCTGGGTGACGCGCAGGCTCAAGGGCGAGGTTTCCGTTCCGCTGGTGACCAGCAACAGGATCAACGACCCGGCGGTGGCCGAGTCCGTGCTGGCCGCCGGCGACGCGGACATGGTGTCGATGGCGCGACCCCTGCTGGCGGATCCCGAATTCGTCAGGAAGGCGGCGGAAAACCGCGCCGACGAGATCAATACCTGCATAGCCTGCAACCAGGCCTGCCTGGACTACGTCTTCGAGCAGAAGGTCGCCTCCTGCCTGGTGAACCCGCGCGCCAGCCACGAGACGGAGCTCAACTATGCGCCGGCGCCGCGCAGCAGGCGTGTCGCGGTCGTCGGCGCGGGGCCGGCCGGCCTGGCCTGCGCGACCATCGCCGCCGGCCGCGGGCACGAGGTCACCCTGTTCGAGGCGTCGGGCGAGATCGGCGGCCAGTTCAACATGGCCAAGCGGATCCCGGGCAAGGAAGAATTCCACGAGACGCTCAGGTACTTCGGCCGGCAGATCGAGATCCAGGGCGTGCAGCTCCGGCTCGGCAAGCGGGTCGATGCCGCCGAGTTGCTCGGCGGCGCGTTTGACGAAATCGTGATCGCCACGGGCGTGACGCCGCGGCTGCCAGCGATCGACGGCATTGAGCACCCGAAAGTGCTCTCCTACGTGGACGTCCTGCTGCGCGGTAGCCCGGTCGGCGAATCGGTCGCCTTGATCGGCGCGGGCGGCATCGGGTTCGACGTCGCCGAGTACCTCGGCCACGGCGGCGAGGGCAGCCCGGCCGGCGATTCCACGGAGAGCTTCATGCGCGACTGGGGGGTCGACATGACGCTTGCCCGACGCGGTGGCCTGATGCCGGACGATGGCGCGATGCGGCCGGCCGCGAGGAAGATCTTCCTGCTGCAGCGGAAGCCGACCCCGCCCGGGCGGGGGCTGGGAAAGACGACGGGGTGGATCCACCGAACCGAGCTGAAGCGGCGCGGCGTGCAGATGATCGCCGGCGCCAGTTACGAGCGCATCGATGATTCCGGGCTGCACATCACGACGCAGGACGGAGCGCGCCTGCTCGAGGTCGACAACGTCGTCATCTGTGCCGGCCAGGACTCGCTGCGTTCACTGGCCGACCAGCTGGAAGCCGGCGGCCGGAAGCCGCATGTCATCGGCGGCGCGAAGCTCGCCGCCGAGCTCGACGCCAAGCGCGCCATTGACGAGGGAGCGCGGCTTGCCGCGTCGTTCTGAGGCGATGAGCGCCGCGGCCGGCCAGCTGGCACTCCTCGACGTCGAACAGGCGCAGCCGGACTGGCGCGTGCGCGAGTCGCCGCGCGCGCGGCGGCTGACGGTCAGGGTCTTCCCGGGCGGGCGGGTCGAAATCGTCGTCCCGGTCGGCACGCGGTCGCGCACCGTGCAGCAGTTCGTCACCCGCCATCGCGGCTGGATCGACCGCAAGGTGCAGGAACTGCAGCACCTGGTCACCGAGCACTCGGATGCCTTGCCGCAAGCCGTCTCCTTCCAGGCGATCGGCCAGCGCCTTTCGGTTCGCTATCTCGACACGCACGGCGTGCCAAGGGTGGCGCAGTGCGGCGAGGACATCGTCGTCAGCGGCGACCTGAGCCGCCTGCCGCTCGTGCGGCACGCCCTGCATCGCTGGCTGCTGCACACCGCCCATCTGCACCTCGTGCCGTGGCTCGGCGCGGTGGCGGGCGACCATGGCATGAACTTCAACAGGGCGCAGGTGCGGCGCCAGCGGACGCGCTGGGGCAGTTGCTCGCGGTCGGGCACGATCAGCATCAACGCCTGCCTCATGTTCCAGCCGGCGGACGTGGTCCGCTACCTGTTCCTGCACGAGCTTGCGCACACGGTGCACCTGAACCACTCGCGACGGTTCTGGCGCCTGGTCGGGCAGCTGGAGCCGGGTTGGCAGGCTCTGGACCGCGAGCTGTCGCGGGGCTGGCGGCACGTCCCGCCCTGGGCGATAGGCTGAGCGTTCGCCGAAGACGACCGGCCCGCGGGGGCGCAGCGGCGGGCCTGACTCCATGAGCGCGCGCATCGCGCGGTTGCCCGGGCG
>DATHZW010000178.1:0-2682 GCA_035458405.1 Steroidobacteraceae bacterium
CACCCGGGACCGGACCCGTTGGGGGCCCGCGGCGGCCCGGCCGGCCGCCAGCCGTCGTCAGGCCAGGTCATATGGGTCTTGACTATTACGAAGTTAGTACTATTATTGACACCATACTGCTAAGGACTGCCTCATGGAACACGCCGAAAAGCATGAACCTGCATCCGATGCCGCCGAGGCGTCGGGCCAGGATCCGCTGGCCCGGAAATTCCAGAAGGAACTGAATGCCGGCCTCGTGGCGCTGGTGCTGCTGGCCATCCTGGACCGGGCCGAAGAGGACCTGTACGGCTACCAGATCGCCAAGCGGCTGCAGCGCGAGGGCGGCGCCGGCGCCCTCGTCAAGCAAGGCGCCCTCTATCCGGTCCTGCGCACGCTGTCGGCGGCCGGCCTGCTGGCGAGCCGGGTCGTGCCTTCCTACTCCGGTCCGCCGCGCCGCTACTACCGCATCACCAGCGAAGGTCGGGCCACATTCCGGCAGTGGCGGTCGATCTGGCAGGACACCCGCGATTTCGTCAATGATTTCACCGAGCCAATGGGGGCAACAACATGAATACTGCAGGCGCGCCGCGCTCGATCGAGCAGTACCTGAAGGCGCTCAGGGAAGCGCTGGCGGGCGAAGACCCGTCGCTGATCCAGGACGCGCTCTATGACGCCGAGGAATACCTCCGCGCGGAGATCGGCGCGAACCCGGGCAAGAGCGAGTCGGACGTGCTCGAACTGATCGCCAGCACCTACGGCGCCCCGGGAGAGGTCGCGGAGGCCTACCGCACCACCGAAAAGCAGGTGCGCGCAGCACTCGCCCCGCCGAAGCCGAAACAGCACCGCACGGCGCTCGGCCGGTTCTTCGGTGTGTACGCCGAATCGCGCACCTGGACGGCCCTGTTCTACTCGCTGCTGGCGATCGGCACCGGCATCGTCTACTTCACGGTGACGGTCACCGGCCTGTCGCTGTCCCTGGGCCTGGCTGTCCTGATCATCGGTATCCCGTTCTTCCTGCTGTTCGTCGGGTTCACCCGTGTGCTCGCCCTGGCCGAAGGGCGGCTGGTCGAGGGGCTGCTCGGCCAGCGCATGCCGCGGCGCCCCACCTATTCGCAGAAGGGCAAGCCCGTGATGGAACGCATCAAGGCCATGCTCGCCGACCGCCGCACCTGGACCACGATGCTGTATTTCCTGCTGATGCTGCCGCTCGGCATCCTTTACTTCACGGTCGCGGTGACGGCGCTGGCGGTGAGCGTGGGCCTGATGGTCGCGCCGATCATCGAACTGCTCAGCGACTCGGGCAGGCTGCACCTGGACGGCGTGTACATCAATCCAATGCTGCCAGCGATAGTCGCCATCCCCCTCGGCATCCTGCTGCTGACGACCATGCTGCATTTGATCCGCGGTATTGGCACCATGCACGGCGGCATCGCCAAGCACCTGCTGGTCGCGCAATCCCGCGACGACTGAAGGGCCGGCGGCGGCTGGCGGACGCTACGGGGGCCTGGGGACACAGATGCTCGGACTGGTCGCGATGCTCGGGCTGAACGGCCTGCCGGACACCGTGGAGCCGCCCGCCAGTCCCGCGTCCTGCCTTGCGGACGGCAGCGGGTTCCTGAGCGCCAGGCTGCGCGGCGACCTCGACGTCGACCTCGACTGGCGCGAGCCGGGGCTGGCCTGCAGCGGAATGCCGCGCCCGGACGGTCTCGGCATGCGCCTGCATTTCTCGGGCAGCCTGCCGGATGGCGGCACCCTGGCCATCGTGTTCGCCCCTCCCCGGCTGGTGGAGGGCGAGAACGGCCGGGCGGTGGCGGTCAACGTCACCGTGCTGCGCGAGGCCACCGGCAGGATCTACGGCACCCGGGGCGAGCAGCGATGCACCCTCGATGAGGTGACCCAGCGCCGCCTGCCCGACCCCGGCGATGGCGCGAGGCACTGGGAAGTGGAAGCCCGCGGCTTCTGCACCGAGCCGGCGCGCGCGCTGGACGACAGCGGCTCGCTGCTCATGACCCGCTTCGACTTTCGCGGGCTGGCGAGTTTCCACGGCGACGACCTGCCCGCCCGCCCGAAGGAGGACGCGCCATGAGCCCTCCGCTGCGCCTGCCGGCACGCCTTGGCGCACTGTTGCTGACCCTGCTGGCCGCGACGGCCTGCGCCGCCGGCCCGGATACCGCCGAGCCGTTCGAATACCTGCAGCAGGCCGACGTCACGATCTTGTCCGGCGAAAGATCCCACCAATTCCGCGTCTGGATCGCCGACACGCCGCTGAGACGGTCCCGGGGCCTGATGTTCGTCCGTGAGCTCGCGCCCGATCGCGGCATGCTGTTCCTCTACGACTTCCCGCAGTTCGCCTACTTCTGGATGCAGAACACCTACGTCTCGCTCGACCTGCTGTTCATCGGCCCGGATGGCCGGATCGTCAACATCGCAGAACACACCACGCCCCTTTCGACCCGGCTGATTGAAAGCGAAGCCCCCGTCACCGCCGTGCTCGAGGTCATTGCCGGAACGGTCGATACGCTCGGCATCCGGGAGGGGGACCGTGTCATGAGCGCATCGATCTCAGTGACGCCCTGACCGCCGCCGCGTGAACCACCTGGTGGTCATCTCGAGGCCTTGGGTTCCGGAGCCTCTATTCATCAAATACTTAGCCGTGTTTCTCAAAGCGAAATGGGTCCAGTTCGCGGCAAATCCTGGAAGAAG
>DATHZW010000179.1:0-5676 GCA_035458405.1 Steroidobacteraceae bacterium
GAGCGTGCTCTTGCCGCAGCCGGACTCGCCGACGACGCCGAGCGTCTCGCCCTGCGCAAGGCTGAAGCTGACGTCGTCCACGGCGGTCAGCCAGCGCTGCGAAAGCCATGCGCCGCCTTGCACCGGGAACCTGACCGTCAGCGACTTCACTTCGAGCACGGGGTTCAAGTCGCGCCCTCCGCCACGGCCGGATGGTGGCAGGCCACCCTGCCCAGCCGGCTTCGCGTCAGCGCCGGTGCCTGCCTTTCGCAGGCCTCGCCACGGCGTTCACAACGTGGCGCGAACGCACAGCCCGGCGGCAGCTGTCCTGGCCGCGGGGGCGCCCCGGCGATCGCCCGCATCGGCTCGTCGACGACATCGTCGAGGCGCGGCAGCGCCGCCAGCAGTCCGGTGGTATAGGGGTGGGCCGGCGATCGGAACAGCCGCGGCGTGGCGCCCTCCTCGACGATCGATCCGGCGTACATGACGACGACCCGCTCCGCGAGCCCGGCCACGACGCCAAGGTCGTGAGTGACCAGCACCAGCGTCATCCCGAGTTCCTGGCGCAGTTCGCGGAACAGGCTGACGACCTGGGCCTGCACGGTCACGTCGAGCGCCGTGGTCGGCTCGTCGGCGATCAGCAGCCGCGGCCGCGGCATGAGGGCGGCGGCAATGGCGACGCGCTGGCGCGTCCCGCCGGACAGCTCGTGCGGATACTGGGTCAGGCGACTCGCCGCGTCGGGGACCTGCACCCTTTCGAGCATGCGCCGGGCCTCGGCCATGGCCGCCGCGCGTTCGACGTCCTGGTGGGCCTGCAGGGATTCCGCCAGCTGGTCGCCGATGCGCAAGTGCGGCGTGAGGCTGCCGAGCGCGTCCTGGAACACGAACCCGAATCCCGACCCGCGCAGTCGCTCGAGCCGGGCTTCCGCCAGTCCGAGGATTTCCTGGCCGTCGAAGCGCACGCTGCCCGAGGCCGAGCCGTTGGCCGCAAGCAGTCCGGCGCATGCGAGCAACGCCTGGCTCTTGCCGGAACCGGACTCGCCGACAATCGCCACGCATTCGCCTCCGGCGATCGCCAGGTCGACGCCGTTGACGGCCTGCACCGCGCCAGAAGGCGTCTCGAAGCCTACGGTCAGGCCGCGGATATCGAGCAAGGCCATCATGGGTTCCGCGGATCCAGGGCGTCGCGCAGCCCGTCGCCGAGGAAATTGAAGCAGAACACGATGATGACCAGGCAGCCTGCCGGCACCAGCAGGATCCAGGGCGCGGCCTCCATTTCGTTGGCGCCATCCGCGATCAGGTTTCCGAGGCTGGCCAGCGGCTCCTGGATCCCGATGCCGAGAAAGCTGAGGAAGCTCTCGATCAGGATCATCTGCGGGATCATCAGGGTTGCGTAGACGATTACGGTGCCGAGCAGGTTTGGCACGACATGGCGGAAAATCACGCGCGACGGTCCCGCCCCGGAAGCGATCGCCGCCTCGATGAAGTCGCGGCGCATCAGGGTCATGGCCTGCCCGCGAACGACCCGGGCCATGGTCAGCCACCCGACTGCACCGATGGCCACGAAGAGCAGCATCGGGCTGCGGTCGAAGACGACCGTCAGGAGAATCACGAAGAAGATGTTCGGCAGGGCGTAGAGCACGTCGACAAACCGCATCAGCATCGAGTCGACGCGTCCCCCCGCGTAGCCCGCCACCGCTCCCCAGGTCACCCCGATGACCAGGCTGACCGCTGTCGCCAGCAACGCGATGACGAGCGAAATCCTGGCCCCCTGCAGGGTCCGCACGAACAGGTCCCGGCCAAGCCTGTCCGTGCCCAGCCAGTGACCCGAGCCGAGATCGGGCGCTGTCCCCATCATCGACCAGTCCAGCTCATCCGCGGGATAGCTGCTCAGCATCGGGCCGACCGCCACCAGCAGGCACAGGGCGCCCAGCACGCACAGGCTGGCAACCGCCGCCCGGTTGGCGACGAGGCGGCGCGCCGCGTCGGCCCACAATCCCCGCTTGCGGATCATCGCCGCGCTCCGGGCCTGACGCGCGGATCGAGCCAGGCGTAGGCAACGTCGACCAGCAGGTTGAGCGCGATCATCAACGCGGCATAGACGATGACCATGCCCATCACCAGGGTGTAGTCGCGATTGAGCGCGCCCTGGACCATGTAGCGGCCGAGGCCGGGCAGCCCGAAGATCGTTTCCACGACCAGCGATCCCGTCAGCACGGCGGCCGTGGCCGGCCCCAGGTAGCTGACCACCGGCGTCAGCGCGGCCGGCAAGGCGTGCCGCCACACGACACGCGCCCATGGAACGCCGCGCGCCCGCGCCGCTCGCACGAAGGGCGACCGCAGCGACTCGAGCATGCTGCCGCGGGTCAGCCTCGCGACATAGGCGATGACTGGCAGCGCCAGGGTCGACGCCGGCAGCACCATGTCCCGGGCCGCGCCAGGCATCCAGCCGGCAACCGGCAACCAGCCCAGGTAGATGCCGAAGACGAGCGCCGCGAGCGGTGCGACGACGAAGACCGGAACCGCAATGCCGAGTACTGCAAGCGCCATCACCGCGTGGTCCACCGCCCCGTTGTGCCGCAGGGCTGCCAGCGTCCCGAGCGGCACGCCGAGCAGCACCGCGAGCAGCATGGCCGCAGCGCCCAGTTCGAGGCTGACCGGCAGGCCGGTGGCGATCAGTTCGGTGACTGAAAAATCCTTGAACTTGAACGATGGGCCGAAATCGCCCCGTGCCAGCCCACGCACATAGCGGCCCAGCTGCACGTACAGCGGCTGGTCGAGCCCGTAGGCACGTTCGAGGTTGGCCCTGATCTCGGCCGGCAACGCCTGCTCCTCGTCGAACGGTCCGCCGGGAGCCAGCCTCATCAGCAAGAAGGAAAGGGTGACCACGACGAGCAGCGTCGGAATTGCACCGAGCAGGCGCTTCAGGACGTAGCCGATCAATGCCGCGCAGCCTCGACGTGTCTTGCAGGTTCTGCGCGATGCTTCATCCTGCGAAGTATAGGCACCGCCGACAGCGCGGCCAAAAAAGAAGCGACTTCAGACGAAGTCGCCCTTGTCACACATTCGCGCGCTTATTGCGTCTGGCGAATGTCCCCCTCATCCCCGCGTTTCTTGTCTCGTTCTCTGCGGGTTGTTCCCTCGTCAATCCGTCGTCTCGAGCAAGACCGTAATCGCCGGGTTCCGCTCCTGCAACAGTTTTCGTTCCCGCAGCGCAAAACAGTTCCCGCTTGGACGCCCCTCGGGAACGCCAAGGCCTCCCGTTGCGGGCGCTTGCAGACCATCGCAGGTTGGCGTCTGCCGGGCCCACGAAGCCTCGCCGTTCGACCACTACCCCTCCGCCGTTTCCGGCGCATTGCTGCTGCCGAGCTGACCGCCTGTTGGACAGATTTGGCTCAATTTTCGTACACTAAGGCCCCAGAAGCCGGCAATGCGACACGCTCCCCTTCATGTCTGACTCAACACGCCCGATCCGGGCCCTGATGCGCGGCCTCGACGCCCTTGCCGTCCTGAATCGCCGAAACGGCGCGACGGTTTCAGAGGTGGCGGCCGACATCAAGCTGCCACGCACGACGACCTACCGGGTCCTCGAGACGCTGTGCGCCGCGGGCTATGTCTTTCGGGATCCTGCGGATGACCGTTACCGGCTGACGATCATGGTCCGAGGCCTGTCCGACGGCTTCGACGACGAGGCCTGGATCAACCAGGCGGCACGGCCCATCCTGAACGACCTGGGCCGCGAAATCGTCTGGCCGGTTGCGATCTCGACGCTCTCCGGGACATCCATGATGGTTCGCGAGACGATGGACCATCGAAGCCCGCTGGCCGTAGAACACTACACGGCGGGACATCGCATCCCGTTGCTGACCAGCGCCGCCGGGCGAGCCTACCTGGCCTGGTGCCCTGCCGAGCAGCGCGAGACACTGGTCGACATCCTTTCGCGTTCGGCCCGTGAAGAGGACAAGCTCGCCAGGAACCCGGGTGAACTCGCACGGATCCTCAACGAGATCCGGAGCCAGTCCTACGCGGCCGCGATTCGTGCCAAACGGGTGTCGGACGAGATCAGCCTTGCCGTCCCGGTGCGAATCGACGATCGCGTACTGGCCTGCCTCACGGTGCGTTTCTCGGCCGCCGCCGTGCCGATGAAGGTCGCGCTGGAGAGATTCCTGCCCCGCCTGGAGGCCGCCTCGAACCGGCTCCGGCGCCAGTTCCTGGAGCAGACGGACGCAGCGGCCAGGCGTGGTTGAGCTCCGCCCCGATCCGACGCCCGAGGGGTGGAAGAACTAGTTTGACCTCCCTAGACTATCTGCGTATTTTTCGCACTGCAAAAAATGCCGGAATGGCCCGAGCCTGCTCAAGCTGGACCCGGACCCGCCTGCCGCACGGTCTCACGGAGGTACGATCCTTCGGGGTCAGGTGCGACGGAGCGGCTGCCAGAAGAATTCGTCACGACTGAAGTAACCAAGGAGTAAACCGCATGCGCAAGATCCTGGTCTGCGTGAAGCGGGTGATCGATTACAACGTACGCGTTCGGGTCAAGCCTGACGGGTCCGGGGTCATCACCGACGGCGTCAAGATGAGCATCAACCCGTTCGACGAGATCGCACTCGAGGAGGCGCTGCGGATCAAGGAGCGCGGCGAGGCGGCCGAGGTCGTGGCGGTTACGCTGGGACCGGACGATGCCCAGCAGCAGCTGCGCACGGCCCTGGCGATGGGCGCCGACCGCGCCATCCTGATCAAGGTCGAGGGCGTCCTGGAACCGCTGGTCACCGCGCAGGCGTTCCTCGCGCTGGTGCAGAAAGAGTCGCCCGAGCTGGTGATCCTGGGCAAGCAGGCCATCGACGATGATGCGGCCCAGACCGGACCCATGCTGGCCGCGCTGTGGGGCCGCCCGCAGGCGACCGCCGCCTCGAAGGTCGAGACGAAGGGCGACACGCTGGTGGTCACGCGCGAGGTCGACGCGGGCCTCGAGGTCAACGAGATCGACCTCCCCGGCGTGCTGACGGTCGACCTGCGGCTCAACGAGCCTCGGTACGTGAAGCTGCCCGACATCATGAAGGCCAAGAAGAAGCCACTGGAAGTCACCGACCTCGGTGCGCTTGGGGTGGCCGCGGAGGAATACGCGAAGGTGCTCAAGTGGGATCCGCCCGCACAGCGCCAGAAAGGCGCCGTGCTGAAGGACGCCGCAGAACTCGTCGAGGCACTCAGGAAGAAGGGGCTGGTGTAATGAACAAGATCCTCATCGTCGCCGAGCATGCCGGCGGCAAGTTGAATGCCTCGACGCCCAAGTGCGTGAGTTGTGCGCGCAGCGTCCCGGACGCCGAGATCACTGTCCTCGTGCTGGCCGACGACGGCGCGGCGGTTGCCGCGCAGGCCGCCTCGCTCGAGGGCGTGAACCGGGTCGTGCAGGTCAACAACCCGGCGAACGCGCATCCGCTTGCCGCGGTGCTTGCGCCGCAGGTCGCGGCGCTCGCCGCGGAAGCCACCCATGTCTTCGGCCCGTCGACCACGTTCGGGCGCGACCTCATGCCGCGGGTCGCGGCCTTGCTGAAGGCGCCCCAGCTGTCCGACATCATGCAGGTGGAATCCGCGATGCGCTTCCGGCGGCCAGTCTATGCCGGCAACGCCATCGTTACGGTGGAAGTGCCCGCCGGCCGCCAGTTGGTGTGCACCGTCCGCGTTGCCTCCTTCGAAGCC
>DATHZW010000180.1:0-3292 GCA_035458405.1 Steroidobacteraceae bacterium
TCGACTGGCTGGACTACACGCTCGACTCGATCGACCTGGTGCTGCTGATGTCCGTCAACCCGGGATTCGGCGGCCAGAAATTCATCCACTCCGCGCTGGGCAAGCTGGCGGAGGCGCGTCGCCGGATCGATGCGGGTGGCCGGCCGGTCCGGCTGGAGATCGACGGGGGCGTAAAAGTCGACAACATCGGCGCGATCGCGAGGGCGGGTGCCGACA
Source organism: Steroidobacteraceae bacterium (assembly GCA_035458405.1). Taxonomy (GTDB): domain Bacteria; phylum Pseudomonadota; class Gammaproteobacteria; order Steroidobacterales; family Steroidobacteraceae; genus SG8-30. The sequence continues at coordinate 217 of DATHZW010000180.1, forward strand.
CCTTCGTCGCCGGCAGCGCGATTTTCGGTACGGACGATTACGCGGCGACCGTCGCCGCCATGCGCCGGGAAATCGCCGGCGAAACGTGAAGAGGGGCCATCAGGCCCCTCTTCACGCTCAGTTTGCCGTGCTGCCGGCCTTCAGCGCCATGGCGGCCGGCCTGGGCCTGACCTTCGGGCGCGCGCCGAAAACGACGATCGTCTTGCCGTGCGCAGTCAGCAGGCCCTGTTCCTCGAGCACCTTCAACACGCGTCCGGCCATCTCGCGCGAGCATCCGACCAGCCGCGACAGTTCCTGTCGGCTGACCTTGATCTGCATGCCCTGCGGGTGCGTCATCGCATCCGGTTCGTTGCACAGGTCCATGATGGCGTGTGCGACGCGGCCGGTAACGTCCACGAACGCCAGGTCGCCCAGCTTGCGGTTGGTGCGGTCGAGGCGGGTTGCCAGCTGCGTGGCCAGTTCGAACACCAGGCTCGGGCTTTCCGCCGCGATCTGGCGGAAGCGCGGATAGGTCATCTCGGCCAGTTCGCAGTGCGTGCGTGTCCTGACCCAGGCGCTGCGTTGCTGGCTGTCCGAGAACAATCCCATTTCGCCGAAGAACTGGCCCTTGTTGAGGTAGGCGAGGACCATCTCATTGCCTTCCTCGTCCTCGATCATGACCTCGACGGAGCCGCGGACGATGTAATAGAGCACGTCGGGCAGGTCGCCTGCATGGATCAGGACCGACTTCGACGGCACGGTGCGGACCCGGCAGTAACTCAGAAAGCGATTGATTGCCGGAATGTCCGTAAGTGGCTTCACTGCATCTTCCATGTCTCTCCCCCAAACGGGATTGGTTTCCGATCACACCCTTTTATTACACCGTCCCCCGCGGCCGCAAGACATAATTCGAATCCGGCCGGCCCCTAGAGGCGATAGGCGGCGCTCGTCATCACGCGCGCGGTCAGTTTCATGAGTTTGCGGACCGGTCCCGGCAGGTCGCTGCCGCCGGCGGCCAGGGCCGCCTGGGCGTGGCCGACCTCATCGGCCTTCATCTGCTCGAGGATGGCGCGACTGCGAGCATCCTCGGCCGGCAGGCGTTCAAGGTGATCGTCGAGGTGGCCCTCGACCTGCCGCTCGGTTTCGGCCATGAAGCCGAGGCTCCAGCGGTCGCCGGCCAGGCCGGCCAGCGCCCCGATGGCCACCGCGCCGGCGTACCAGAGCGGATTCAACAAACTCGGGCGATCGCCGAGTTCCTCGAGGCGATCGTGGCACCAGGCCAGGTGGTCGCCTTCCTCGCGGGCGGCCTGGGCCATGGCCTCGCGAATTTCCGGCCGGCGGGCGGTGAGGGCCTGGCCGTGGTACAGGCCCTGGGCCGCGACCTCGCCGGCGTGATCGACGCGGATCAGTCCCGCGACGTGACGTCGGGAGTCCTCGTCCACCAGGTGGCCATCCAGGCACGCCGCCGGACTGGGGCGTTGGGGATGCGGGCGCCCCAGCGACGCCCGCAGCGCCAGATCCGCCTGCTCCAGGAGCCGGTCGAGGGGCGTCAGGGACCGGTCCGGTGGAGGCTGGGCCATGCAACACATTATATACGGGGGCCGTTTGCCCCGTCCCGGGCCCCCTGGAACGCGCCGGGCCGCCCCATGACCGGTAATCGGCTTTGCAAAGCCGGGGCATCTTCTTTAGAATTTCCGCCCTTTCCCGTACCTCCCCTCCAAGGGGTTCAAATGAAGACGATTTTTGCGAGCCCGGAGCGCGTCAAGCGCGACTGGTATGTTGTAGATGCGGCCGGCAAGACCCTGGGGCGGCTGGCGTCCGAGGTGGCTTTCCGTCTGCGCGGCAAGCACAAGCCGGAATACACCCCTCATGTCGACTGCGGCGACTACATCATCGTGGTCAACGCCGAGAAGGTGGCGGTGACGGGCAACAAGCTGCGCGACAAGAAGTACTATCGCTACAGCGGCCACATCGGCAGCCTGAAGACGACGACTCTCGACAAGCTGCTGCAGGAGCACCCTGAGCGGGCCATCGAGTTTGCCGTCAAGGGCATGCTGCCGAAGACGACGCTCGGTCGCCAGATGTACCGCAAGCTGCACGTATTTGCGGGCGCGAGTCACCCGCACGCCGCGCAGCAGCCGAAGCCACTCGAACTCGCCTGATACCTGACCGGGCCAACAGGAAGAACAGATGTCCGCTAATACGCAATATGGCACCGGCCGCCGCAAGAGCGCAGCAGCCAAGGTGTTCTTGAGGCCCGGCAACGGGCGCATCATGGTGAACGGCCGTTCGCTGGAAGAATTCTTCGGGCGCGAGACCGGCCGCATGATCGTGATGCAGCCGCTCGAACTCACGCAGATGGTCGACAAGTTCGACGTGACGGTCAGCGTGGAGGGCGGCGGCGTGACCGGTCAGGCCGGCGCGATCCGTCATGGCATCACGCGGGCACTGATGGAATACGACGAGAGCCTGCGCAAGCCATTGCGTGCCGCCGGTTTCGTCACCCGCGACGCCCGCGAGGTTGAGCGCAAGAAGGTCGGTCGCCGCAAGGCCCGCCGCGGGACGCAGTTCAGCAAGCGCTGAGGCCTGCCCGCCAACCCTTTTGGGGGATCGTCTAGCGGTAGGACTACGGACTCTGACTCCGTCAACCTAGGTTCGAATCCTAGTCCCCCAGCCATCAACGCGAGAAGGCCGGCCCGAAGGGTCGGCCTTTTTGCGTTGGGGGGACAGGATTTGAACCGTTGGTTCGACGAGGCACGCGCAGCGTGCCGAAGAACGGTGTCGCACTCTGGCGGCACTGGCCCCGGAGGGGCGAGGCGCGAAGCGCCGAGTCATCCTAGTCCCCCAGCCATCAACGCGAGAAGGCCGGCCCGAAGGGTCGGCCTTTTTGCGTTGTGGGGACAGGAGGCGGTGCCTGGCTCCGCGCAGCGGTGCCTGGCACCTCCGGGTTGCGCGACACCGCGCCAAGGTTCGCTGCGCAGCGGTGCCTGACACCTTGGCGCCGCTCGCTACCGCCGGCACGCCGACTGCGGGCGGGGCGTTCCCCCTTCCGCTCCGAAATCCGCCAGTCGCTCCAGGGGGAACCCCGCCCTGGTCG
>DATHZW010000181.1:0-13440 GCA_035458405.1 Steroidobacteraceae bacterium
CCTACCTTGCAATCGCGGCCTCGCTGGCCTGCGGCTACCTGGGCATGATCGAGAACCTCAAGCCCAGCGACCCGATCGCGGGGTCGGCCTACGAACTGCCGTTTGCCCTGCCCATGACGCTGGCGGACAGCCTGCGCATGCTGAGCGGCTCCAAGCCGCTGGTCGAGCTGTTCGGCAGCCGCTTCGTGGCCGCCTATTCGGCGGTCAAGGAAAGCGAGTACGAAACCTTCCTGCGGGTCATCAGCTCCTGGGAGCGCGAACACCTGCTGCTGAACGTCTGAACGACCCCGCGAACGCCAGCCCAAGGAGACGCCGCACCATGAGTGGAGAACCGCTGATCGCCGAACGCGCAACCAGCGAGTGGCAGGACCTCGACGCCCGCCACTACATGCACCCTTTCACCGACTTCAAGTCGCTGGCCAATGAGGGTACGCGCGTCATCACGCGGGCCGAGGGCGTCTACCTCTACGATACCGAGGGGACGAAAATACTCGACGGCATGGCCGGGCTCTGGTGCGTCAGCGTCGGATACGGCCGCAAGGAGCTGGCTGACGCGGCCTACCGCCAGATGCAGGAGCTGCCGTACTACAACAGCTTCTTCAAGAGCGCGCACCCCCCGGCGATCGAGCTGGCGCGCCGGCTCGCCGAGCTGACGCCACCGCAGTTCAACCACGTGTTCTTCTCGGGCTCCGGCTCGGAAGCCAACGACACCATCGTCCGCATGACCAGGCGCTACTGGGACCTGCGCGGCGAGGGCGACCGCAAGGTGATCATCGCCCGGCGCAACGCCTACCACGGCAGCACCATGGCCGGCGCCAGCCTCGGCGGCATGGAGGCGATGCACGGCCAGGGGGGGCTGCCGATTCCGGACATCGTCCACATCGAGCAACCCTACTGGTTCGAGAACGGCATCGACGTCTCGCCGGAAGAGTACGGCGTGCGCGCCGCGCGCCGGCTGGCGGAAAAGATCGAGGAAATCGGTCCGCAGAGAGTCGCCGCCTTCATCGGCGAGCCGATCCAGGGCGCGGGCGGGGTGATCATCCCGCCGGACAGCTACTGGCCGGAGATCCAGCGCATCTGCCGCCACTACGGGATCCTGTTGATCGCCGACGAGGTCGTCTGCGGCTTCGGCCGCACCGGGCGCTGGTTCGGCTGCGAGCACTTCGGCTTCGAACCGGACTTCATGACCCTCGCCAAGGCGATCACGTCCGGCTACCAGCCGCTGGGCGCGGTCATGGTGGCGGACCGCGTCGCCGAAGTGCTGATCGAGCAGGGGGGCGAGTTCCACCACGGATACACCTATTCGGGGCACCCGGTCGCCTGTGCCGTGGCGCTCGCGAACCTGCGCATCCTCGAGGACGAGGGTCTGGTGGACCGTGTCCGCGAGGACATCGGGCCCTACCTGCAGAAGCGCTGGGCGGAACTGGGCAACCACCCGCTGGTGGGCGAGGCCCGGGGCGTCGGCCTGATCGGCGCCCTCGAACTGGTCGCCCACAAGGCCTCGCGGACCTTCTTCCGTGATCGCGGCCGCGCCGGGACGATCTGCCGGGACCATTGCTTCGGCAACGGGCTGGTGATGCGCGCGGTCCGCGACACCATGATCATCGCGCCGCCGCTGGTCATCAGCCGCGGGCAGGTCGACGAGCTGGCGGAGAAGGCCTGGAAGTGCCTGGACCTGACGGCCCGGGACCTGGGCGTCGGCAAGGGCTGACCTGGCGCCAAAAGAGGGGCCCGCGCCCGGGATGGCACCGAAAACCGCCTTTCGGGTGTTATAGTTGCGAGTGGAGCGTGCCTGCGGGGCGGTGCCGCGTGGGCGCACACAACGATCAAATGGGTAGCCGGAAATCCGGCGGTGGAGGAAGTGATGCGGAATATCTACAAGTCCGGCCTGCTCGTGGCGGCGCTCGCGGTCGCGGTGGCGGGTTGTGGCAAGAAGGAAGAGGCTGAGAAGGCCGCAGGGCCGCCCGCGCCCGAGGAAAAGATCCTCAACGTCTACAACTGGTCGGACTACATCGCCGAAGACACCATCGCCAATTTCGAGGCGCAGACCGGCATCAAGGTCAACTATGACGTCTTCGACTCGAACGAGGTCCTCGAGACCAAGCTGCTGGCCGGCACGACCGGTTATGACGTGGTGGTGCCGTCGGCCTCGTTCCTGGAGAGGCAGATCAAGGCCGGTGTGTTCATGAAGCTGGACAAGGCCAAGCTGCCGAACCTCGCCAACATGGATCCGGAGATCATGCAGCGGGTCGCGCTGCACGACCCGGGCAACGAGCACTCGGTTCCCTACCTCTGGGGCACCACCGGCATCGGCTACAACCCGGACAAGGTCAAGGCCGCTCTCGGCGTCGACACCCTCGACAGCTGGTCGGCCATATTCGACCCGGCCAATGCGGCCAAGTTGAAGGACTGCGGCCTGGTGATGCTGGATGCGCCCACCGAGGTGTTCGACTCCGCGCTGATCTACCTGGGCAAGGATCCGAACAGCGAGAGCGAGGAAGACCTCAAGGCCGCCTCGGACCTGATCATGGCGGTCCGCCCCTACGTTCGCTATTTCCACTCGTCGCAGTACATCAACGACCTCGCCAACGGCGAGATCTGTGTGGCGCTGGGCTGGAGCGGCGACATCCTCCAGGCGCAGGCCCGCGGAGCCGAGGCTGAGAAGCCCGTCAACGTCGCCTACACGATTCCGAAGGAAGGCGCGATCATCTGGTTCGACATGCTGGCCGTCCCGGCCGACGCGCCGCACCCGGACAACGCGCACCAGTTCATCAACTACATCATGGATCCCGCGGTCATCGCCGGCATCAGCGACTACGTCGCCTACGCCAACGGCAACGCGGCGTCCTTCGAGATGATTGATGAAGCAGTGCGGACCGACCCCTCGGTATACCCGACGCCCGAGGTCAAGTCGAAGCTCTTCCCCTCGCTCGCCGAGTCGCAGGAGTACAGCCGCCTGTCCAACCGGGCCTGGACGACAGTCCGAACCGGCCAGTAAGCCACTGGACAAAAAGGCCCCGGACAGCGATAAGCTTCCGGGGCCTCTTTGCGTAAGGGCCACGACATGGCGAACATCCGGCCAGAACAGAAGCTCGAACCCTGGAAGGACCCGGCGGTCGAGCCTTACATCCGGATCGAGAAGGTCACCAAGAAGTTCGGCGACTTCATCGCCGTCGACGACGTCTCGCTGAAGATATATCGCGGCGAGATCTTCTGCCTGCTGGGGGCGTCGGGCTGCGGCAAGACCACGCTGCTGCGCATGCTGGCCGGCTTCGAGGCGCCGACGGCCGGGAAGATATGGATCGACGGGGCGGACATGGAGGGCATCCCTCCCTACGAACGTCCCGTCAACATGATGTTCCAGTCCTACGCGCTGTTTCCGCACATGACGGTGGAACAGAACGTGTCCTTCGGCCTCAAGCAGGACAAGCTGCCCCGGGCCGAGATCAAGGACCGGGTCCACGCGATGCTGGAACTCACCAAGATGACCCAGTTCGCGGGGCGCAAGCCGCACCAGCTGTCGGGTGGCCAGCGGCAGCGCGTGGCGCTGGCGCGTTCATTGGTCAAGCAGCCCAAGCTCCTGCTGCTGGACGAGCCGCTCGGCGCGCTGGACAGGAAGCTGCGCGAGCACACCCAGTTCGAGCTGGTGAACATCCAGGAGAAGCTCGGCGTCACCTTCGTGGTGGTGACGCACGACCAGGAGGAAGCCATGACGCTGGCTTCGCGCATCGGGGTGATGAACCACGGCGAGATCGTCCAGGTTGGCACGCCCGGCGACATCTACGAATACCCGATCTCGCGTTTCGTCGCCGACTTCGTCGGTTCCGTCAACCTCTTCGAGGGCAGCCTGATCGAGGACGAGCCGGACTACGTCCGCGTCGCGTCGAAGGAGCTCGGCGGAAACTTCTTCGTCAACCACGGCGTGAGCGCACCGCCGGACGCCACGGTCTGGGTGGCGCTGAGGCCCGAGAAGATCGTCATCTCCCGCGATCGGCCCGCAGGCGACGACGAGGACAACCGCGTGCAGGGCGTGGTCAAGGAGATCGCCTACCTCGGCGACGTGTCGGTGTACCTGGTGCGCCTCCCCTCGGGCCGCATGGTCCGAGTGACCCGGCCCAACATGCGCCGGCAGTCGGCGGCGATCGACCGCATCACCTGGGACGAGGAAGTGTGGCTCGCCTGGGATCCTTCCAGCCCGGTGGTGGTCACGCAGTGAGCACCCGGGAACCCCGGCGGCGCCGTGCAGGACCCGTGATACTGGCGGAGCTGGTGGCCTGGATCCGCGCCTTCGGGCCTTACCGCTGGGCGAGCAACCGCTTGTCGGACTGGGGCCTGACCGGCCGCACGGTGGTGATCGGCATTCCCTACCTGTGGCTGATCCTGTTCTTCCTGATCCCGTTCATCATCGTGCTGAAGATCTCGGTGTCCGACATCCGGCTCGGCATGCCGCCCTACGAGCCGCTGATGCAGTGGATCGAGCACCAGGTCGTCACCTTGAAGGTCAACCTGGGCAACTACGCCTTCCTTTTCGAGGACGCGCTGTACCGCAACGCCTACCTGAACTCGATCCTCACGGCCGCCGGCTCGACCATCCTGTGCCTGCTGGTGGGCTATCCCATGGCCTACGGCATCGCGCGCACCAGCCCGTCCTGGCGCAACCTGCTGCTGATGATGGTCATGCTGCCGTTCTGGACCTCGTTCCTGCTGCGCGTCTACGCCTGGATCGGCATCCTCAAGAACAACGGCCTGATCAACAACGTGCTGATGGCCATGGGCGTCATCGACGAGCCCATCGTGATGCTGCAGACGGATTTCGCCGTCTACGTGGGCATCGTCTACTCCTACCTGCCGTTCATGGTGCTGCCGCTGTACGCCAACCTGGAGAAGATGGACCTGGCGCTGCTCGAGGCGGCCGCGGACCTGGGCTGTCACCCGATCAAGGCCTTCCTCACCATCACGCTGCCGCTCTCGATGCCTGGCGTCATTGCCGGCAGCATGCTCGTCTTCATCCCGGCGGTGGGCGAGTTCGTCATCCCGGCGCTGCTCGGCGGGCCCGACTCGCTGATGATCGGCCGCGTGCTGTGGGAGGAATTCTTCCATAACCGCGACTGGCCGGTGGCGAGCGCGGTCGCGATCGCGATGCTCATCCTGCTGGTCGGGCCGATCATGATCCTGCAATACACCCAGGGCCGGCAGGCGGGGGTCCACCGATGATCGGCCGGCGCTCCTTCCTGGTCACGACGCTGATGTCGCTGGGCTTCGCGTTCCTGTACATCCCGATCCTGTCGATGGTGGTGTTCTCCTTCAACGAGTCGCGGCTGGTCACCGTCTGGGCCGGGTTCTCGACCAAGTGGTACCTGGAGCTGCTGCAGAACGACCAGATCATCAACGCCGCCAAGCTGTCCCTGAAGATCGCCGCCATCAACGCGACCGGAGCCGTGATCCTCGGCACGCTCGCAGGCCTCGCCCTGTCGCGGTTTCGCCGCTTCAAGGGCCGGACGCTGATGACGGGCATGACCACGGCGCCGCTGGTCATGCCGGAGGTCATCACGGGCCTGTCGATGCTGCTGCTGTTCGTGGCCATGGAGCAGATCTTCGGCTGGCCGGCCGGCCGCGGCGTCACGACGATCACGATCGCGCACATGACCTTCTCGATGGCCTACGTGACGGTGGTCATCCAGTCGCGCCTGTCGACGCTCGACGAGTCGCTCGAGGAGGCGGCCCTGGACCTCGGCGCCAGGCCGGCCAAGGTGTTCTTCCTGATCACGCTGCCGATCATCTTCCCGGCGATCCTCGCGGGCTGGCTGCTGGCTTTCACCCTGTCCTGGGACGATCTCGTGATCACCAGCTTCGTCTCGGGCCCGGGCTCGAGCACGCTGCCGCTGGTCATCTTCTCGAAGGTCCGGCTCGGCGTCAGCCCGGACATCAACGCCCTGGCAACGATCATGGTGACCATCGTCGCGATCGGCATCGTCTCGACCGGCCTCTACATGCAGGCACAGGAACGACGACGCGAGCGGGACATCCAGGCAGCGCTGGCGCTCAACCAGTGAAGCGCTGATGATACTTCTCGGAATCGACACGGGTGGGTCGAGCCTGAAGGCCGCGCCCGTCGACGTCACGACCGGGGTGCTCGCCTCGGACGTAGTGAGCTTCCCGACCCCTTCGCCGGCGACCCCGGCGGCCATTGCCGCGGTCGTCAAGCGGATCGCCAACGCCTTCCCCGACGTCGCGGGTCCGGTCGGCTTCGCCTTTCCGAGCGTGGTCAAGGACGGGGTTGCCCGCACGGCCGCCAATGTCGACAGGGGATGGATCGGCACCGACGGCGCACGGCTGGTGCGCGAAGCCACCGGGCGGCCGGCCGCCTTCCTGAACGACGCCGATGCGGCGGGCCTCGCGGAGGTCCGCGTCGGCGCCGGGCGTGGGCAGGAAGGGACGGTCATCATGCTGACCTTCGGCACCGGCATCGGCAGCGCCATCTTCCATGACGGCCACCTGACGCCGAACACCGAGTTCGGGCACATGGAGATCCGCAACATGGAAGCGGAGCATCGCGCCTCGGCGCGGGTACGCACGGCGGAGGGCCTGGGCTGGCCCGAGTGGGCAGCGCGGGTGAACGAGGTCCTGGCGCGGATGCACCAGCTGTTGTGGCCCGACCTGTTCGTCCTGGGGGGCGGCGTCGTCGAGAACTGGGCTTCCTTTGGCCCGCTGCTGGAGTCGCCCGCGCGCATCGTCCCGGCGGAGCTGGGCAACACGGCGGGCATCGTCGGCGCGGCGCTGGCGGCCAGCGAGCTTTAGCGGTGCCCGGCACAGGCCCCTCCCCCGGCGGGGACGGGCCTGTGCCTGGCCCCGCACGAGGGACAACATGCAGATCCGCCCGAAACTCCCGAATGTCGGCACCACCATCTTCACGGTGATGTCGCGGCTGGCGAGCGAGAAGTCTGCGGTCAACCTCGGCCAGGGCTTTCCCGACTTCCAGCCGCCGGCTGCGCTGCTGGATCGCGTCGCGCACCACCTGCGCAACGGCCATAACCAGTACGCGCCGATGGCCGGCGTGCCCGCGCTGCTGGAGCAGCTCAGCGGCAAGATCCGGCGGCTGCACGGCATCCAGGTGGACGCGCAGTCCGAGATCACGATCAGCGCGGGCGGCACCGAGGCGATCTTCTGCGCCATCCAGTCGGTCGTGCACCCGGGCGACGAGGTGCTGTTGCTCGACCCCTGCTTCGACTGTTACGCGCCGGCGGTGGAGCTGGCAGGCGGAACCGTCGTGCGCATCCCGCTGGCGCTGCCCGACTTTCGCATCGATTTCGAGCGGCTGGCTGCGGCGCTGTCGCCGCGTACGCGCCTCGTCGTCGTCAACACGCCCCACAACCCGAGCGGCGCCCTGGTGACCGGCGGCGACTGGGCGCGCCTCGCGTCTCTGCTCGAACGCACCGGCACGATGCTGTTGTCGGACGAGGTATACGAGCATCTCGTCTTCGACGGACGGCCGCATGTCTCGGCGCTATCGATTCCGGAATTGCGCGGGCGTGCCTTCGTCGTGTTCTCCTTCGGCAAGGTGTTCAATGCGACCGGCTGGAAGGTCGGGTACTGCGTGGCGCCGCCTGAGTTGACGGCGGCGCTCAGGAAGGTCCACCAGTTCGTCACTTTCTCGGTGTCGACGCCTCTGCAGCACGCGCTTGCCGACTACCTCGACTCGGATGCCAGCTACCTTGGCGAACTTGCGGGCTTCTACCAGGCCCGCCGCGACCGGTTCATCGCGCTGCTGGCCGGATCGCGCTTCGCGCTGACGCCGTCGCCGGGCACCTACTTCCAGCTGGTGGATTACTCCGCGATCTCGGCGGCCAGCGACATTGAATTCTGTCGTGAGCTGATCGACCGCCATGGCGTGGCCGCGATCCCGGTCTCGCCCTTCTGTGCGGTGCCACCCGACTGCCGGCTGCTGCGTTTCTGCTTCGCCAAGACCGACGCTACCCTCGAGGCCGCCGCCGAACGCCTCCACCGCGCGTAGCGGAGGCCGCCCGGCGGGGCGACCTGGCGTGACCGGCGGTTGTCCCTGTCATGTGGAAACGGGGACTGGATCACCGACCCGGCGGCGGAATTGCCGCAGATTTGCCCCATGTACAGGCGAGAGACACGCTTGGAAGGGGCAGAAGTGAACATAATCTTCGAGTCCGGCCATGCACCGTCGGGGCTCGCGAGCGTCCGGGCGGAAGTCGCCGGGCTGATCCGCTACGGACAGCTGGAAGTGCCGGCCTTGCCCGAGCCCGCCTTGCGGCTGGTCGCGCTTGCCGGCAAGCCGCGCGCCGACCTGCGGCTCCTGACGCGCCTGGTGCAGGCGGACGCGATCGTCGAGGCGCGGGTCCTGAAGGTCGCGCAGTTCGCGGCCTACCAGCCCAGCGCGCCGGTCAGCTCACTGGGAGAGGCCATCTCCTGGCTGGGCGCCGGTGAAATCGCGGACATGGCCTTCACGGCGACGGTCCAGGCCTGCCTGTTCGACCCGGTCCGTGGTCGGCGACCGGTCGAGGATGGGTGGAGGGCATCGATTGCCGCGGCGATCTGGGCGCGTGAGATCGGCGCCGTGTCGCGGCGCCGGTCGGACGTGACGTATCTCTGCGGCCTGACCCACGATATCGGCGCGCTGGTCGCGCGGCTGTCCTGCGATGAGGTGGCCGCCAAGCTGGGCGTCAAGCTCACGGCGGCGGAGCAGGAAGCCTTCGTGCAGGAATTCCACGGCGAGTTCGCCCGGGCGATCGTGAGGCAATGGTCGCTGCCGGAGCCGGTGGCCGAGTCCATGTCAGGCTGGTCCGGCTGGGCGCCCGCATCCGGGGAAAGCGGGCACGTCGCAGTGATTCACCTGGCGCACCATCTCGCCGAGATCGTGACGCAGCAGGGTGCGGAGTTCGCCCGCGAAGCCTTGTCCGGCAACAAGGCCCTGGACGTGCTGAACATCACGCCCGACCGATTCACGGCCCTGCTGGACCGTACGGTCTGGGTGATGAACCAGGTCCAGGCCTACTGACCGAGGGCCCGCGCGTATTCGGCGGCATCGAAGCCGACCAGTATCTTCCTGCCGTATTCGACGACCGGCCGCCTGATGGCGCTGGAGTGCGCCTCCAGCAGCCGCAGCGCCCGCGCTTCGTCCAGGCCGTCCTTCGCTTCGTCCGGGATCTTCCGCCACGTCGGCCCGCGGGTGTTGGCCAGCCGCTCCCACCCCACGGACTTCGCCCAGGCGGCGAGACGATCGACAGGCACTCCCTCGCGCCTGTAGTCATGGAAGCGGTATTCGACGCCATGCGAATCGAGCCAGGCAAAGGCCTTCTTCATCGTGTCGCAGTTCCTGATGCCGTAAACCGTGACTGTCATCGCGCAGGCAGCTCCGTCGGCGGATCCAGGCGAACCTCCACCCACACCAGGCGATGGTCCGAGACCGGGAAGGGGTAGGTTCCGACCAGCGCGAAATCCTCGTCCGTCGAGGCGGGCCAGAAGACGCCCGACGCGCTGACGGCAAGATCGCTCGAGGGCAGGACGTAGTCGATCCGCAGGTTCCCGACGCTGCGATCGTCGAAGTCGGCGGTGTCCTGCGCCGGGTCGCCGGCCTGCAGTGCGTTGGCGCCACCCTGCAGTCGCGCCTGCTCGGCGCCGCCCGCACTCGCGGGTACCGGCGTTCCCTGCAGCCGTGGATCGGAGATCAGGCTGCGGATGGCCTCGTGGCGCGAGTCACCGTCGACGGGGTCCGCGTTCAGGTCGCCGACGATGACGAAGGACGCCTGCCCGAGTCCGCCTTTGCCGCCACGGTCGTCGATCGGCCAGTCGCTGCCGGCGGCATCCAGGTACAGCGACCAGAAGCGGATTTCATCGGCGTTGCGTGCACCGTTGCGGTCCTCGGGGCCGTCGAAGGTCGGCGGCGTGGGATGGCTGGCGAGCAGGTGCACGACGCGGTCCCCGATCAGGATCGGCAGGTCCACGTGATTCTTCGACGACAGGCGAAGCACCTCGAGCGCGGCGGGCGAGTACCAGTCCCCCGGGATCGAGGCATCGGGAAGATCCTTCCAGCGCAGCAGCCGGAACGTGCGGATCCGCTCGTAGTCGATGGGGTAACGGGACAGGATGGCGAAGCCGTACTGTCCCGGAAACTGGCCGAAGCCGAAGGCATCGCCGCCGTAGGCACGCGAGCCGGGCGTACCGGCCACCACCCCGTCGCGGTCGAGATCATGGCCGGAGTGCACCCCGGTATTGGTCTCAGGCACGTAGGCGTAGGGGTAGTCGAGCGGTTGCCGTCCGTCCTGGCCGACGGCGAGAAACTGCCGCCTGAACAGGTCCACCGATTCGCCCCGCGGGTCCCAGTCGATCTCGTTCAGCAGCACGACATCGGGGCGGACCTGCTGCAGGATGGCCGCGGCGAGGCGTGCCTGTTTCATCGCCGGGTCGGCCAGGTCGGCGCGAAGCCCGCCCTGGCGGTCGCGGAACATGGAAACGTTGAAGGTCGCGAAGCGGACCGCGTCCGGCCGGGCGGGAGCTTCGGCCACGGCGCCTGGCGACACCAGCACCGCCAGCAGTGCGAGCAGGTATGAGCGCATCGCCCTAGTGTAGCGGCAGGAGCCGCCGGACGTTGGCAGTCCGGCCGGCCGCGCCTATAGTGTCGCGCCATGGCCACCGAGTTCGACTACACACGCATCCCCCAGCTGCCGCCGGCCGTCTACGTCGCCCCGCTCAAGCGGCCGGCCGGACTGGGCGACGACTGGCTGGAGCCCGCGCAGCGCGAGTACGGTCCCGCCGAGCACCGGATCTGGGACGAACTCTACGCGCGGCAGATGCAGCTGATGCCGGGTCACGCCTGCCGCGAGTTCATGCACGGCCTCGAGCGGCTCGACCTCGGCCGCGGCGGCGTGCCGGACTTCGGCCAGGTCAGCGAAGAACTGCGCAGCCTGACGGGCTGGAGCGTCGTGCCGGTGCCGATGCTCATTCCCGATCACGTCTTTTACTACCACCTCGCCAACCGGCGCTTCCCGGCCGGCAACTTCATCCGCTCGCGCGAGGAGTTCGACTACATCAAGGAGCCGGACGTCTTTCACGACGTGTTCGGCCACGTGCCGCTGCTGACCGACCCCGTGTTCGCGGACTACATGGAGGCCTACGGCCGGGCGGGCTGGAAGGCGCTGAAGTACAACCGCCTCAAGGCGCTCTCCGCCTTGTACTGGTACACGGTCGAGTTCGGCCTGATCCTCGAGGACGACCAGATGCGGATCTATGGCGCCGGCATCCTGTCCGGGCCGAGCGAGACGGTCTTTTCGATCGAGGGCCGCTCGCCCAACCGCATCCACCTGAACGTCGATCGCGTCATGCGCACCGACTACACGATCTCCGACCTGCAGGCGACCTACTTCGTGATCGAGTCGTTCCGCGAGCTGTTCCACATGACCGAGCAGCGCGGCTTCGAGCCGATCTACGAGTCCCTCGCGCCGGCCTTCCAGTACGCCAAGACCGCGGCGCTGGACACCGACCACATCTACCACCGCGGCACGCAGGAGTACGAGCTGCGCGGTGGGCGCGGGTCGGGGGCCAAGCCGGCCTAGCGACCGGACGCAACACGATATTGCCGGATGGCCGGCCATGCATGAGCCGATCAGCGGGTCTTCGTGGCGGGCGCCGGATGGGCGCGTCGCGTTGCCGCAGTGCGTCGCCCGTTTCGCTGCCGGCCGCCGCGCCATCGGCCGATACGGGAACTGAGGGGGCCGCATGACAGCTGACACGAAACACGCCAGGGCGCGGCAGCTGCTGAGGAAGTCGCTGGTCTGGGACAACCACGGCTGCATGCCGCTGCGACCCGGCGACACCAGGTTCCTGCCGCAACTGGCCCGCTATGCCAGAGCGGGCTTCAACGTCGTGGCGCTCAACGTCGGGTTCGACGCCCTGCCCTGGGAACAGACCGTGCCGATGCTGGCCCACTTCCGGCACTGGATAAGCCGGAACGCCCGCCGATACAGGCTGGTCGCTTCCGTTGCCGACATTGCGCGCGCACGCCGCGACGGCCGCCTCGGCATCTTCTTCGACATCGAGGGCGGCTCGGCCCTCAACGGCCAGCTCAGCATGGTCGAGCTGTATCGCGACCTCGGCGTGCGCTGGATGCTCATCGCCTACAACAGGAACAACCTGCTCGGTGGCGGGTGCATGGACACGGACCGTGGACTGACGAAGTTCGGGCGGCAGGTGGTCACCGAGATGGAGCGGGTCGGCATGACCGTCTGCTGCAGCCACACCGGCTATCGAACGACCATGGACGTGATGCGGCGCGCCACCAGGCCGGTGATCTTCTCGCACTCCAACCCGCTTGGCGTCTGGCGCCACAAGCGCAACGTCCGCGACGAGGCCATTCGAGCCTGTGCCGCCACCGGCGGCGTGGTCGGCATCAACGGCATCGGCATCTTCCTCGGCGCCAACGACAATCGGCCTGAGACCTTCGTCCGGCACGTGGACTACGTGGCGCAGCTCGTCGGGCCGGATCACGTGGGCCTCGCCCTCGACTTCGAGTTCGACATGAGCGAGGCGGAGGAGTATGTGCGCGCCAACCCGGAGATGTTCCCGCCGGAGCAGGGCTTCGCGGACGGCATGCGCCTCGTGGCGCCGGAGAGCGTCACGGCGATCACCGCGGCGCTGCTGGCGCTCGGCTACAAGGAGGCCGACCTGCGCAAGATCCTCGGCGGGAACTTCCTGCGGGTGGCCAAGGCGACCTGGCCTGCGGCGGGCTAGGCCCGGTCCGTCAATCGCGCGCCAGCGGCAGCACGGTCGATTCCTTCACGACCGTGACGGCGATCGACGAGTTCACCGACTGCACGTTGGGGATCTTCGACAGGTGGTCGAGGAAGAAGGCCTCGTATTCCTTCATGTCGTGGGTGACGATGCGCAGCCAGAAGTCCCACTCGCCGGTCAGCGTGTAGCAGTCGAGCACCTCCGGGCGGTCGCGGATTGCCTGGTCGAACTGCGCGATCGCATCCCGGCCTTGGGTCGAGAGCCTGACCTGCACGAACACGACGACGTCGAGCCCGAGGGCCGCGCGGTCCAGCAGGGCGACCCGCTTGCGGATCACGCCCGCCTTTTCCAGGTGCTGGATTCGCCTCCAGCATGTGGTCGTGGACAGCCCGAGCAACTGGCCGACATCCGCGGCGGACAGCGAGCCGTCGCGCTGCAGCGCGTCCAGGATGCGGCGGTCAGTGATGTCCAAATCCATGTGGAAAATTTCTTTCGTAAGTGCTCTAGTTACGAAAAATATTTTGCACGTTTGTGCGTAACAGCACAAGACTTTCGACACTATTATCCCTCCGAGCGTACGATGCAGTAACTGGTGGGAGCCTTGGGGGGGCAAGCCTGGCCATGAGCGAATCACGCCTGCATATCCCCAAATCGCACGCGCGACCGGGGGGGGTCCCGGATTTCAGCTAC
>DATHZW010000182.1:0-16609 GCA_035458405.1 Steroidobacteraceae bacterium
GGCCGGGTTGCCGGTCCCGGTCCGCGGGTCAAAAGCCGCTATTCTTGTTCGCTTGCGCAAGCCGGGTTGCCCTGGAACCCGTCGCGGGGCGCGCAGCCGGGACGTGATCGAGGCAACGGTCGAATGATTTCCTTCTGGTTCAAGCTGGGCTACACGGCCTTCGTGGCGGTCATCGTCGTGATCTGGCTGAAGCACTACGGCTGGCGCAACCTGCTGTGGTTCTCGGACATCGCGCTGCTCGGCGCCGTGCCGGCGCTGTGGCTGGAGAGCAGTCCGCTGGCAAGCATCCTCGCCGTGGCGGTGCTCGGCCCGGAGCTGCTGTGGAACCTCGATTTCGTGGCCCGGCTCCTGCTCCGGCGGCGCGTGATCGGCCTGACCGAGTACATGTTCGAGGCGGAGCGGCCCCGGATCCTGCGGCTGCTGTCCCTGTTCCACGTGCCCCTGCCGCTGCTGCTGGTCTGGATGCTGGCCGCCTACGGCTATGCCCCGGCGCTCGCCCTGCCGGGCGCCGTGCTGCTGGCCGCCGTCGTCCTGCCCGCAAGCCGTGCCTTCGGTTCGCCGGAGGAGAACATCAACTGGACCTACGGACCCGCCCGCGTGCAGGCCCGGCTGGCGCCGCTCGCCTACATGGCGCTGCTCTTCGCCAGCTTCGTGCTGCTCGTCTTCACGCCGACGGACTGGCTGCTGCGGCGCGTTTTCGGCTGAAATTCGCCGGTCAGCCGGCCGACAGCAGGCGCCTGGTCGCCGCCTCGACCTTCCTGGCGCCGTCGGTCAGCAGGTAGTCGCGAAATGCAGTGGCCGCCGGAGGCAGCCAGCGCTCGCCGTGGTGCACGACGTACCAGCGACGCATGATCGGGGTGTACTCGACGTCGAGCCTCACCAGCGCGCCGGTGCCCAGTTCCAGCGACAGCGTGTGCGCCGAGGTCAGGCTGATGCCGAGCTGGGACATCACCGCGTGCTTGGCCATCTCGTTGCCGAAGACCGTCAGCCGCTCGGGCGGCTCGATCCGGTGCAGGCGCAGGAACTGATCGAGCATCGCGCGGGTCCCGGATCCCGCCTCACGCTGCACGAAGGCCTCGTGACGCAGCTCGATGGGCGGAATGGCGGCCTGGCCTGCCAGCGGGTGGCCGGGCCAGGCGATGATGACGTGCGGGTTGTCGGTGAGCGGTTCGCGCACCAGGGGATCCGCCGTGGCCGCCCGGTCGGCTTCGTCGCGGCCCGGCACGCGGCCCATCAGCGCCAGGTCGACGTCACCCCCCAGCAGGCGCTCGGTGAGTTGTTCGCGGCTCGAGACGGCCATGTGCACGGCGATGCCGGGGGCGCGCCGCCTGAATTCGGCCAGCAGCGGCGGCAGGATGTGCGTCCCGGTCGCGAGGATCCCGAGGTGCAGGACGCCCTCGTCCCGGTTGCTGAGCGCATCCATCTCCCGGGCCAGCGTGGCGAGCCGGGCATGCACGTCGTGGGCGGCGGCCAGGGCGTGCCTGCCCGCCGCGGTCAGCTTCAGCCGCCGGCCCAGCCGGTCGAAAACGGGAGCCCCCAGCGCCCTCTCGAGCTGCTGGACCTGTTGGGTGACCCCCGGGCCGGTCATGAACAGCCGGCGGCCGGCCTCGGCCATGGAACCTGCGCTGTCCACCGCCTCGAGCACCTCGAGCTGGCGGAGCGTGAGGTGTTTTTCCTGCATAAGTAAAACTTTAGGTATAGCTAACAAAGAGTAAGTTTATTTTACCTGAATGTGTCCAGTACAGTCGAGATCGCCCCCGGAGAGGGCTAGAAAGATCGTAAAGACCATGACGTGGAGACAACCATGGCGAAGACAGCCCAGGCACAAGCGGATGGCGCGCAGCGCACCCAGGGCAACACCAACAAGCGCTACCAGGCGGGAGTCCTGAAGTACCGGGACATGGGCTACTGGGTGCCCGACTACGAGCCCAGGGCGACCGACGTGCTGGCTGTCTTCAGGATCACGCCCCAGGAGGGCGTGGACCCGGAGGAGGCCGCGGCGGCCGTGGCCGGCGAGTCCTCCACCGCCACCTGGACGGTCGTCTGGACCGACCGCCTGACCGCGGCCGACAACTATCGCGCCAAGGCCTACCGCGTCGATCCCGTGCCCGGCGCAGGCGACCAGTACTTCGCCTGGATCGCCTACGACCTGTCGCTGTTCGAGGAGGGCTCGATCGCCAACCTCACGGCATCGATCATCGGCAACGTCTTCAGCTTCAAGCCGCTGAAGGCCGCGCGCCTGGAGGACATGCGCTTCCCGCCGGCCTACGTGAAGACCTTTCGCGGACCGCCGACCGGCATCGTGGTGGAGCGGGAGCGCCTCGACAAGTACGGCCGGCCGCTGCTGGGCGCCACGATCAAGCCGAAGCTGGGCCTGTCGGGCAAGAACTACGGCCGCGTCGTCTACGAGGCCCTGCAGGGCGGCCTGGACTTCACCAAGGACGACGAGAACATCAACTCGCAGCCCTTCATGCACTGGCGCGACCGGTTCCTGTTCTGCATGGAGGCGGTCAACAAGGCGCAGTCGCTGAGCGGCGAGGTCAAGGGCCATTACCTGAACGTGACCGCGGGCACGATGGAGGAGATGTACCGGCGTGCCGAGTTCGCCCGCGACCTCGGCTCCTGCATCGTCATGGTGGACCTGGTGATCGGCTGGACGGCGATCCAGTCGATGTCCGAGTGGGCGCGCAGCAACGACATGATCCTGCACATGCACCGCGCCGGGCACGGCACCTACACCCGCCAGAAGAACCACGGCGTGTCCTTCCGGGTGATCGCCAAGTGGCTGCGCCTGGCCGGCGTGGACCATCTCCACTGCGGCACGGCGGTCGGCAAGCTCGAGGGCGACCCGCTGCAGGTGCAGGGCTACTACAACGTCTGCCGCGACACCGTGACGCGCGAGGACCTGCCGCGCGGCCTGTTCGTGGAGCAGGACTGGGTGGGGCTCCGGAAGGTGCTGCCCGTCGCATCCGGCGGCATCCACGCGGGGCAGATGCACCAGTTGCTCGACCTGTTCGGCGACGACGTCGTGCTGCAGTTCGGCGGCGGCACGATCGGCCACCCGATGGGCGTGCAGGCGGGCGCGACCGCCAATCGCGTGGCGCTGGAAGCGATGGTCCTGGCGCGCAACGAGGGTCGCGACATCGCCAACGAGGGGCCCGAGATCCTCGTTGCGGCGGCGAAGACCTGCCGGCCGCTGGAGGCCGCGCTGGCCACCTGGAAGGACGTCACCTTCAACTATGCCTCGACCGACACCTCGGACTTCGTGCCGACGGTCAGCGTCTCCTGAGGAACAGCACCATGAAGATCACGCAAGGCACCTTTTCGTTCCTGCCCGACCTGACCGACGCGCAGATCGCCCGCCAGGTCGAGTACGCGCTGTCGCAGGGCTGGGCCGTGTCGATCGAGCACAGCGACGACGCCCACCCGCGAAACACCTACTGGGAAATGTGGGGCATGCCGATGTTCGACCTGCGCGACGCCGCGGGACTGATGTCCGAGCTGGCCGAGTGTCGCAAGGCCTTCGGCGACCGCTACATCAAGGTCAACGCCTTCGACTCGACGCTCGGCTTCGAGACCATGCGCCTGTCGTTCATCGTCAACCGCCCGGCCGTCGAGCAGTCCTTCGAGCTCAGGCGGGCCGACGGCGCTGGCAGGAACGTCCGCTACGAACTCGCGACCCGGCAGCGATGAGGTGCCAGTGCCAATGAGCGACACCATCGACCTGAAGGCGCTGCTGGAGGAATCGAAGGTCGCCGAGGTGCTGGACGAGCTCGACCGCGACCTGGTCGGGCTCAAGCCGGTCAAGACGCGGATCCGCGAGATCGCGTCGCTGCTGGTGGTGGAAAAGGCGCGTGCGGCACTCGGGGTGACCAGCACGCCGCCATCGCTGCACATGTGCTTCACCGGCAATCCGGGCACTGGCAAGACCACCGTGGCGATGAGGATGGCGACGATCCTTCACCGCCTCGGCCATGTCCGCAAGGGACACCTGGTGGCGGTGACCCGCGACGACCTCGTCGGGCAGTACATCGGCCACACCGCGCCCAAGACGAAGGAGGTGCTGAAGCGCGCCATGGGCGGCGTGCTGTTCATCGACGAGGCCTACTACCTGTACCGGCCCGAGAACGAGCGCGACTACGGCCAGGAGGCGATCGAGATCCTGATGCAGGTGATGGAAAACCAGCGCGAGGACCTGGTGGTCATTTTCGCCGGCTACAAGGCGCGCATGGACACCTTCTTCGAGAGCAATCCGGGGCTGGGCTCGCGCGTCGCCCATCACATCGATTTCCCGGACTACTCGGACGACGAGCTGCTGGTGATCGCCGGGAGAATGGCGACGGGGCTCGGGCTGCGCCTGTCCACGGACGCGCAGGTCGCCCTGCGCGAGTACGTCAGGCTGAGGCGCGGGCAGCCGAACTTCGCCAATGCCCGATCCCTGAGAAACGCGCTCGACCGGGCGCGCCTGCGCCAGGCGCGGCGGCTGATCGACGCCGGACGCGTCGACGCCGGCGCGCTGACCACCATCGAGGCCGCCGACCTTCGCGCCAGCCGGGTGTTCGACGCGGCGTCCCGCGATGACCCGACCACGGAGGCAGCATGCTGAACCCGGGTTACACCACCGTCTCCAAGTTCGCGATCGAGCAGATCCCGCCCGGGCCGCAGGCCCGCGACCTCGCCGCGCTGCTGGTGGACATCGCGGCGGTCACGAAGGCCGTCTCCGCCGCGGTCGGCAAGGGGCCGTTGCTGGGAATCTCCA
Organism: Steroidobacteraceae bacterium; assembly: GCA_035458405.1. Classification (GTDB taxonomy): domain Bacteria; phylum Pseudomonadota; class Gammaproteobacteria; order Steroidobacterales; family Steroidobacteraceae; genus SG8-30. Next base: position 4,760 of record DATHZW010000182.1, read on the forward strand.
ATCTGGCCGGCAGCGAGAACGCCCAGGGCGAGGCGCAGAAGAACCTCGACGTGCTGTCGGACGAGCTCTTCGTCCGCGGCACCGAATGGAGCGGGCTGGTCGGCGCGCTGGCTTCCGAGGAAATGGAAGCTGTAAAGAGGATCCCCGGCAAGGGCAGGCTGGCGCTGGTGTTCGACCCGCTGGACGGCTCGAGCAACCTCGACGTCAACGTGGCCGTCGGCTCGATCTTCTCGGTGCTGGAACTGCCGGAGGGCGCCGCCGGGGCGGCGGACGTCCTGCAGCCGGGCACCCGCCAAGTCGCGGCCGGCTACGCGATCTACGGGCCGTCGACCGAACTGGTGCTGACCGTCGGCAATGGCACGCACGGCTTCACGCTCGATCGCGAGATCGGCAACTACGTGCTGACCCGTCGCGACCTGCGGATCCCGGAGAACACTTCGGAGTACGCGATCAACGCCGCCAACCGGCGCTTCTGGGAACCGCCGGTCACCCGCTACATCGACGAGTGCAAGGCCGGCCGCGAAGGCCCCCGAGGGCGTGACTTCAACACCCGCTGGGTGGCTTCCATGGTCGCGGACGTGCACCGCATCCTCGTTCGTGGCGGCGTCTACATGTACCCGCGCGACCAGAAGGAGGCGCATCGCGAGGGACGGCTGCGGCTCATGTACGAGGCCAATCCCATGTCCTTCCTGGTCGAGCAGGCGGGCGGGGCGGCGTCGACCGGACGCGCCAGGATCATGGACGTCCAGCCGTCCGCCCTGCACCAGCGGATCCCCGTCATCATCGGCTCGCGCGAGGAGGTCGAACGCATCGAGCGCTACCACGCCGAGTACGACAGCGGCGAGGACAAGCCGTATTCGTCGCCGCTCTTCGACGACCGCTCCCTGTTCATCAATCCCTGATCCGGTGGAGGCCCAGAATGTCGGCAAAGCATCCGATCATCGCAGTCACGGGTTCCTCCGGGGCCGGGACCACGACCGTCAAGACCACCTTCGAGTGGATCTTCCGTCGGGAAAAGATCGACGCCGCCATCGTCGAGGGCGACGCCTTCCATCGCTACGACCGCGCGACGATGCGCGAGAAGATGGCGGAGGCGGCGGCGGCCGGCAACCAGCACTTCAGCCATTTCGGTCCCGAGGCCAACCTCTTCGGCGAACTCGAGGAGCTGTTCAGGAGCTACGGCCTGGGCGGGACCGGCCGCTCACGAGCCTACGTGCATGACGAGCAGGAAGCGGCGCTTCACGGCGCCGCCCCCGGGACCTTCACTCCATGGCGGGAGATTGGCGAAGGATCCGACCTGCTGTTCTACGAGGGGCTGCACGGCGCGGTGCAGGCGGGGCCGCACGATGTCGCGCGCCACGTGGACCTGCTGGTCGGCGTGGTGCCCACGGTCAACCTCGAGTGGATCCAGAAGCTGCACCGCGACAAGGCCAAGCGGGGCTACTCGACCGAGGCCGTGGTGGACACGATTCTCCGGCGAATGCCCGACTACGTGAACTACATCTGCCCGCAGTTCTCGCGCACCCACATCAACTTCCAGCGCGTGCCGACCGTCGATACCAGCAACCCGTTCATCGCGAAGGACATACCGCTGGCCGACGAGAGCTTCCTGATAGTGCGTTTCGCGAACCCGAAGGGCATCGACTTCCGCTACCTGCTGTCGATGATCCACGACAGCTTCATGTCGCGGCCGAACACCATCGTGCTCCCGGGCGGCAAGCTGCCGCTGGCCATGCAGATCATCCTGACCCCGCTGATCCTGCGGATGATGGACACCAAGAAGCGGGCGTACTGAGTTTCTGCGACACGGTGTCCGGCCAGCGCGAAGCGCTGCCGGCGCCGGGGTTCAGATCCACTTCAGCCTGCGGAACAGCCAGAGCTCGAAGCCGGCGATCGCCAGCAGGCCGAACCCCACGATGGTGAAGGCCCAGCGCCAGTCGGCGCCGGGGATGCCACCGACATTGATGCCCAGGTAGCCGGTCACCAGTCCCAGCGGCAGGAACACCGCCGCGACGATCGACAACACGTACATGTTGCGGTTGATCTGTTCCGAGACACGGGCGGCGAGTTCCTCCTGCACGATCTGCGCGCGCTCGCGCGCGGCGTCGAGGTCCTCCACGTAGCGGGTTATCCGGTCGGCGATCTCGCGCAGCAGGCGCTTGTCCATGGGCGAGATCCACTCGACCTGCTGGGTCAGCAGGCGCGACATGGCTTCGCGCTGGGGTCCGATGTAGCGCCGCAGGGCGATTGCGGCCCGGCGCAGCTCCGCCAGCTTGAGGCGGATGCCCTCCGTGCGGTTGGCGATGATGTCCTCTTCGAGGTCGGCGACCTGTTCCTCGAGTTCGTCGACCACCGGACCCACGCGCTCGACCAGGCCTTCCGCCAGCGTGGCGAGGAAGTCGCCCGTGGTGGCGGGTGCCCGCCCGGCCTCGATGGACGCGCGGACCGCGTCGACGGCCATGATGCGGCGGCGGCGCACGCTGATGACCCGGCCCGCTTCGGCCCACAGCACCAGCGCGACCATGTCTTCCGGGTCGGCGCCGGGGTTGAGGTTGACGCCGCGCAGGCTGATCAGCAGGCCGTCCCCGTAAGCTTCGCAGCGCGGCCGCGACTCGCTGGACAGCAGCGCGTCGCAGAGGATTTCGTCGAGGCCGGACTCGCGCTCGAGCCATGCCCGGCTGCCGGGATCATCGCGCTGCAGGTGCACCCAGAGCCAGCCGTCCTCCGGCCGGTGCGCCCGGACCCCGTCCCAGTCCAGCAGCCGGCCGCCGCCGTGGCCGTCAAACACGTAGGCACAGATCAGGTCGGCTGCTGCTTGCATGGCGTCGTGCCCCCTAGCGGATCAGCCCGTCCTGCCTGAGGCGCTGGCTGATGGTCGGCACGACCTCGGCGAGCCCCTGTTCGCGCGACTCGAGCTTCGTCGCCCTGGTCTCGATGGTATAGACGGGCGTGGCGCCACGGGTCTCGAAGAGGGTCGTCGTGATCTGCGCGCTGCCCTGGAGCGTGATGACGGACGGCGCGGTCTGGAACTGGCCATAGACGACGGGCACGCCGTAGGCGCCCCAGTAGCCCATGTCGTAACCGTAGCCGATCGGCTTGTAGTAGGCGTCGCCCCGGGATTCGCGGGTGCCGCCTTCATTGAGCCCCATGCTCGCGTCAACGAGGCGAGTGGCCAGCACCGCATCGGCACCGAAGGAAGCCACGGCCGCCTCGATACCCTCACGCGTCAACGGCTCCTTCGCGGCCCCCAGCTCGTTGCAGCTGGAGCGCGCGGCCACGGTCGCGCTGCGCAGGCTGTCCGCCAGGTCCTGCTCGAAGGCGCAGCGCTGGTTGATGTTGGGGCTGACGCCGACCACCAGCACCCGCGTAAAGGCCTGGTTGCGCTCCACGCCCTCGCGCCACAGGCCATCGGAGATCACGCTCTGCCCGGCGCAGCCGGCCAGGGTTGCGACGGCGAGCAGGGCCGTCGATGCAAAGGACCGGTGACGAGCGCGGAGACTGGTCAAGGAATTCTCCTGTCACGGCGTCGGCCGCGCAGCATGTCCGTAACATCCGGAGTATAGCGAACCGAGGGTCCTCCCCGGTGACCGGTCGCGGGGGCCGGGCCGGCAACTAGCGCGGTCGGCGGAGTTCCATCGGGTGCTTGACCTTGCGCCGGCCGTCGAGCAGGTGCATCAGCGCGAGGTAAGGATGGCGGGTCATCATGCGCGGGCCGGCATAGCGCATGACGTCCCTGGCGAAATCCCGGGGCGCCTGCTTGTAGCAGTGGACCGGGCAGTTGGCGCAGGTCGGCTTGTCCTCGCCATACGGACACTTGTCGAGCCTGCGGGCCGCGTAGGCGAGGAACTCGGTGCAGCGCGGGCAGGGTCGCGACCCGTCCGACGCGTGGTGGGCCCGGCAATACAGGCCCACCATGTGACGCATGGTCTTGTGTTCGCGGCCGAGTCGACCGGGCAGGCGCCGGCCGTCCACGGGCGGTCGGTGCGGGTGATCGTGGGTCACCTGGCGCTGTTCCACTTTAGTGCGGCAACCTGCCCCTGGCGGGCGTAGTCCGCGGCCTCGCCGAGCACCTTGGCCGCCTCCTGCGGCGCGTGGAAGCCCATCGAGTTTTCCGCGGCGATGAAGTCGAGCCGCCACTGCGCCTTGCGCTGCAGCTCGAGCGCCGCCGCCAGCTGCTCGTCGGAGGCGCCGGCCTGCTTCGCGGCCTGGACCGCGTCGAGCAGGTCCATCAGCGCCGCGCCGCCCCCCTGCAGCAGCTCGAAATTCCGCTGCTGAATCTGGTCGACGCGGGCCGCGAGTTCCGACTCGGACATGTGGTGGCAGGTCTGGCAGGCGCGGTTGATGTTGAGCAGGGGGCTGCGGACCCAGTGATCCGAGATCTTGGTGGAGCCGTCGCGCATGTACGGCATGTGGCAGTCCGCGCAGGCGACGCCGCTGCGCGCGTGGATCCCCTGGCTCCACAACTCGAATTCGGGATGCTGCGCCTTGAGGATGGGCGCGCCGCTCTCCGCGTGCTTGTAGTCCAGGAAGCGGCTGCCGTCCTCGAATTTCAGTTCGTCCCAGAACGCCTCCACGTCCTGCGCCCGCAGGCCCTTGCCCCAGGGGAAAGTCAGGGTCATCTTGCCGCCGCAGTAGTACTCGACGTGGCACTGGCCGCAGACGTAGGAGCGCATCTCGGTGCGGGACGCGTCGCGGTTGGGGTCGTAGGCGTCGGTCCTGGGGCCGGACCGCCAGCGCTCCACCGACGGCAGGTGGGGAACCGCCGCGTCGGAGCTGGCCAGCGCCTGGATGCCGATGATGAACCCGGGCCGGGTGACCCTGAGCTGCATGGTCTCGGGCGAGTGGCAGTCCACGCAGGACACGGGGTGCGCGTGGCCACTCTCGTGCAGCCTGGCGTTCAGGTCCTGGTAGGAATACTTGTAGGTCTCTGCAAAGCCCTTCATGGCGTCGCCGCCGCCGAGTTCGCGGTAGAGCGGCATGACAGACGCATGACAATGCAGGCAGGAACCGGACTGGGGCTTGGTCTGCCGCTGGGTGTTTTCCTGGTCCTGCAGCATGTACGCGTGGCCGCGGCGATCGCGATAGTCGATCGAGAACGCATAGCCCAGGAACATGCGCTTGAGCCACGGGTCGCGGTCGATCTTTTCCTCCGGCAGCGCCTCGCTGCCGCCGTGGCCGCCGAATCGCGTGCGGGTCGACTGGGCGGTCAGGTTGTAGCTCTCGAACTGCCTGGGCCAGTTGACGCCCCAGAGCGCCGGATCGGTCGTGTCCTCGGTGACCTCGACCAGCCTCACATAGGGCCTGGCTTCCTCGCTCTTGCGCTCGAAGATATTGACCAGCAAGGCGGTCACCAGGGCCGTAGCGACTGCGACGACCGCGATGGCGGCGACCACGGTGAACGTGGACCAGCCCTTGTTCCATGTCTTCATGCTTGTGTCCTCTCGGTCAATTCTTCTCGCGCATGCCGCCCAGTCCGACGACTTCGCCGTGACCGGCGGAGGCGTGGCAATGGACGCATTGCAGGCTGTCTCCAGGCGCGGCGGCGCCGCTCACCAGCTCGTGGGTCAGGTCCGCGTGGCAGCGCAGGCAGTTCTCCTGCAGGATCGCGGCGTTCTTCGCCTTGACCATGACCGGCTCGTGAAAGTCCTGGAAGGTGAAGCCCTTCGAGTGGTGGTAGCCGTTTTCCGCCTTGGCGAGGTACTTGCCCAGGAAGCCGTGAGGCAGGTGGCAGTCGACGCAGACAGCCACGTTGTGATGGCTGGACCTGAGCCAGGAATCGTACTGCGGCCGCATGATGTGGCAGTTACGGCAGGCCGCCGGATCGGAGCTCAGGTAGGACAGGCCTTCCGCGTAGCGCAGCGTGAATCCACCGATCCCGAGGGGTACGCCGATGGCCAGGACCAGCACCGCCACCACTCTCGAACGCGCCGACGACGTCCGGTCCTTCGTTTCGTCGTCCATCGATACCACGCTGGATTGCTGAAGGCGCAATTCTAACGCAGGCCAACCACCGTTGAATGCTGGTTTTCAGCAGCCAGCACTCATTCCCGGCGGTGCAGGTCATGACCGCGAACGACCCGGTACGGTTGGAACAGGAAGCCGGCGTTTCCAAAGAGGCTCCAGAGTGCACTGGCTTCGGGAGTGGAATGGCCAGGAGGACCGTCATGCCCGGCATGAGGTGGGGGCATGAAGCCTTGCAGGATGGGCCGTCCAACCCCCAAAGTCCGGGAATGGAACCTAGCTGCCCGGCCCAGGGAACCGATTGATGGCCACTGCCGACCCGCTGCTCGACGACTCGCCGGCGCTGAAGGGCTTCTTTGGCGTGTTCCGCTACAGTCGGCGGGCGCTCGAACTGGTCTGGACCACGAACAAGGCCCTGACGGTGGGCATCGGCGCGCTGACGGTGCTGGCGGGCGTCATGCCGGCCGGCATCGCCTGGGTCGGGGCCCTGATCGTGGATGCCGTGGTGGCGGCCGTCGGCGCGGGCGGCGGGGATGCGACCCGCGTCGTGCGGCTCGTTCTCCTGGAGGGCGGGCTGGTGGCCGTGCTGGCGGCCACGCAGCGCGGGCTGAGCCTGTGCCAGTCGTTGCTGCGCGCCCAGCTGGGCCAGCGCGTCAACGTCATGATCCTCGAAAAGGCGCTGACCCTCGAGTTGCAGCACTTCGAGGACTCGGAGTTCTACGACAAGCTCACCCGGGCGCGGCGCGAGGCCTCGACCAGGCCGCTGTCGCTGGTGATGCGCAGCTTCGGTCTTGCGCAGAACGCCGTGTCGCTGGCGAGCTATGGCGTGCTGCTGGTCAAGTTCTCGCCGTGGGCGGTCGCGGTGCTGCTGCTGGCGGGCCTGCCGTCGTTCATCGCCGAGGCCAAGTTCTCGGGCGACGCCTTCCGCCTGTTTCGCTGGCGTTCGCCCGAGACGCGCATGCAGATCTACCTGGAGACCGTGCTGGCCCGGGAGGACCATGCCAAGGAGGTCAAGCTCTTCGGCCTGGGGCGCAGGTTGCTGGATCGCTATCGCGGCATCTTCGACAAGCTCTACCGGGCGGATCGTGCGCTGACCGTGCGACGCGATTCCTGGGGCGTGGGACTGGGGCTGCTGGGCACCGCCGCGCTGTACGGCGCCTACACGTGGATCGCAGTGAGCACCGTGCAGGGCCTCATCACGCTCGGCCAGATGACCATGTACTTCGCGCTGTTCCGCCAGGGACAGTCGGCCGTCTCGTCGGGACTGTCCGCCATCGGCGGCATGTACGAGGACAACCTCTACCTGTCCACGCTCTACGAGTACCTGGAGACCGAGCTGCCCGTGATCCGGGGAAAGCTCGAGCATGGTCCGGCGCCGGCGGATGGCGTGCGATTCGAATCGGTGAGCTTCACCTATCCCGGTGCCGCGGAGCCGGCGCTGCGCGACGTCAGCCTGCACCTGCGGCCGGGTTCCAGCCTCGCGCTCGTGGGCGAGAACGGCTCCGGCAAGACGACGCTGATCAAGCTGCTGACCCGGCTGTACGAGCCGAGCTCCGGCTGCGTCCTGCTCGACGGACTGGACCTGCGCGAGTGGGATGCCACGAAGCTGCGCGAGCGCATCGGCGTCATCTTCCAGGACTTCGCACGCTACCAGCTGCTGGTGGGGGAAAATGTCGGGGCGGGCGACGAGAAGAGCTTCGAGGACGAAGCCCGCTGGCGCGAGGCGGCCGCCAAGGGGCAGGCCGCCGAGTTCATCGAGCGCTTGCCGGGCGGCTATCGGACACAGCTGGGCAAGTGGTTCAAGGACGGCCGGGAGCTGTCAGGCGGCCAGTGGCAGAAGATCGCCCTGTCACGCGCGTTCATGCGAACCGGTGCGGACATACTCGTGCTCGACGAACCGACCTCGTCCATGGATGCGCGCGCCGAGGCCGAGGTATTCGAGCATTTCAGGCGACTGGCGAGCGACCGGATAACGATCCTGATCTCGCATCGCTTCTCGACGGTGCGCATGGCGGACCACATCGTGGTCCTCGACCAGGGACGGATCGTGGAACAGGGCAGCCACGAGGAACTGATGAGCCTGGGCGGCACCTACGCGAGCCTGTTTACGCTCCAGGCCAAGGGCTACCGCTAGGAATTCCGGGACTGGCTGGCCCTGGCATCGAGTTCGGCCCAGCGCAGGAACTTGTCCTCGAGCAGCCGCTCGATTTCCGCCAGGCGCTCGCGATCGGCCCGGATGCCGTCGGCGCCGGTGGCGTGATAGTCGGCGGCGGCCATCCTCGCGGCGATGGCCTGCTGCTCATTCTCCAGGGCCTCGAGCTGGGCTGGCAGCTGCTCGAGCTCGCGCCCTTCCTTGTAGCCCAGCTTGGCGCGGGCCGGCTTGCTGGCGGCGGCCCGGCTCTCCTGCGGGTGGGGCGCGGCGGCCCGCCCGGGCGCGACCGGCGCCGGGCGCTGGGCGAGCCAGTCGCTGTAGCCGCCGACGTACTCGCGCCAGCGGCCGCCGCCCTCGGCCGCCAGCGTCTGCGTGACCACGTTGTCGAGGAAGGCACGGTCGTGGCTGACCAGCAGCAGCGTGCCGCGGTATTCCTGCAGCGTGGCCTCGAGCAGTTCCAGGGACTCGATGTCGAGGTCGTTGGTGGGCTCGTCGAGCACCAGCAGGTTCGCCGGCCTGGCGAACAGGCGCGCCAGCAGCAGGCGATTGCGCTCGCCGCCGGAGAGCATCCTGACCGGCGCCTGGGCTCGCTCGGCCGGGAACAGGAAGTCTCCCAGGTAGCTGATGACGTGCTTGCGCTGCCCACCCGTCTCGACCCAGTCGGAACCCGGCGCAATGGTCTCGGCAAGCGTGGCGTCGGGATCGAGCTGCTCCCGCAGCTGGTCGAAGTAGGCGACTTCGAGCCCCGTTCCCAGCCGGATCGTGCCGCTGTCGGGCGGCAGCTCGCCGAGGATGAGCCGGATCAGCGTGGACTTGCCGGCGCCGTTCGGCCCGAGCAGCCCCAGCCTGTCGCCGCGCATCACGCGGAGCGACAGGTCGCGCACGATGAGCTTGTCGCCGAACGCCTTCGAGACGCCCTGCAGTTCCGCGACCAGCCTGCCCGAGCGCTCGCCGGCGTCCAGCGACAGCCTCACGTCGCCCAGGCGCTCGCGGCGCGCGGCGCGCTCCTTTCTCAGCGCCTCGAGCCGCCGGACCCGGCCCTCGTCGCGCGTCCGCCTGGCCTCGATGCCCTTGCGGATCCACACTTCCTCCTGGGCCCAGAACTTGTCGAAGCGCCGCCGGGCGGTCTCCTCGGCGGCCAGCTGGTCCGACTTGCGCTGCTCGTAGGCGGCGAAATTCCCGGGATAGGAGCGCAGCAGGCCGCGGTCGAGTTCGACGATCCGCGTCGCCACGCGATCGAGGAAGGAGCGGTCGTGGCTGATGACGATGGCGGCCGGACCCTTCAGCAGCATCTCCTCGAGCAGCAGGATGCCGTCGATGTCGAGGTGGTTGGTCGGCTCGTCCAGCAGCAGCAGGTCGGGTTCCAGCGCCATCGCGAGCGCCAGAGCCGCGCGCTTGCATTCCCCGCCGGAGGCATCGCCTGGCGGCGCGCCGGGATCCAGCCCGAAGCGATCCAGGTACTCGATCAGGCGCGCCTCGCGCCGCCAGCGCTCGCGTTCGTCGGCGATCGCGTCGAGCCGGCCGCGGATGGAAAGGCTCTCGCGCAGCGACGCCGCGTCGGGCAACGACGGTTCCTGCTCCACGAGCGCCGTGCGCAGGCCGTCGCGGCGCCGGACGTCGCCGCCGTCCAGCGTCGCCGTGCCCGCGATGACGCCGAGCAGGGAAGACTTGCCGGAGCCGTTGCGCCCGATCAGTCCTATCCGCTCGTCGGCTGCGACCGCCAGCGCCGCCTGGTCCAGCAACGGATGCAGACCGTAGGCGAGCGTGGCATCGGCCAATGCGATCAGGGTCATGGGAAATCGGGCAAGGGCGCGGCCAGGTTACGCAATGGGCGGTCGCGACGAGTCAAGGGCGAGCGTGCGCGCCGCTGCGCATCGCCGCCGTCATCCGGCGCGACCGAAGCCGCCGGACTGAGCCTGGAATTCAATTGGGTAAACTTTCCCAGATTCCTATTGGAGGCCGTCGGCGACGCGGCCGTCCTCGTAGACGGTCAGCGAGTCGCCTGGCTCGGCGGTCGTCGTGTACCAGCCGTCCTTGAACCGGACCGACACCTGGTACTCGCCCGGCCACGGCGCGCCGACCAGCAGGTCGTAGTCGCCCTGCGAGCGCAGGCCGGAGCCGGATTCGATCACGCGGGTGATCGTGCGTCCGTCCACGCCGCTGGGCACGATCTTGACGATGCGGCCCTGCTGGTTGCGCTCGCCGCCGGCCCCGAGCACGCGGATCTTCAGCACCGTGCCCAGTGGGACCTCGGAGCGCAGCACCCGGTATCCGCCCCAGCGAGCGACGATGTCGGCGACGCCGTTGCCGTCCAGGTCCGCGCAGGACAGCAGGTCGTTGAAGGCGATCAGGTCGCCGTTGCCGGCAGCGGTTTCCTGCGGCACGTCCGAGCGGATCAGCTGGCCATTGACGTTCAGCAGCAGTTGCGGCGTGCCGGTCCCGGTCGCGACGGCATTGCTCGCCACGACGATGTCCGGGAAGCTGTCGCTGTTGACGTCGCAAGCGGTCAGGCCTTCGCCCTGCGACGTCGCATCGCCGTTGACCACCGTGCCCGCGCCGAACACGCCGCCCTCGTTGACGTACAGTTGCGTGAACGTGCCGTCGAAACGGATCAGGTCGAGGTCGCCGTCCAGGTCGATGTCGACGAGGCTCAGGCCCTTGTCCGCGACCGCCGTCAGCCCGGCTGCCGCGCTGCCGTCGCTGAAGCTGCCGTCGCCGTTGTTGACCATCAGCCGCGACCCGAACAACAGGTCCACACGGCCGTCTTCGTTGAAGTCGACAGCCTGCCCACCGCCAGGGACATAAGCGGCGCCGGCCGGTCCGCCCTGGAGTCCTGCCGCAGCGGCGTTGTCGGTAAACGAACCGGCGCCGTTGTTGACGAGCAGCCAGTTCCGGCCTCCGTCGGAGCCGCTCCAGTCATGCGGCGCGAAGATGTCGACGTCGCCATCGTTGTCGAAGTCCGCGGCGACGACGGTGCCACCCTGTCCACCGATGCCGAGCGCCGCCACGCCGGCTTCCTCGAGGAAGCTGCCGTTGCCCTGGTTGACGTGCAGGATCGCGCGCGAGGCCGTCACGTCGGCGGCCGAGCGGACGTCGGAATATATGTCTGGCCTGCCGTCGGCATTGACGTCGATGAAGCGCGAGTCGCCGTTGACCCTGCCGGCCGCAAACAATCCGCCGAGGCCGGCGGCGGCCAGGTCGATCGCTGCGAAGGCCCCCGTGCAGTTGCCCTTGCCGACGGTCAGGTCGAGGCACTTGTCGCCGTCGCTGTCGGCCAGCGCCGGCGCCACGCCCGGCAGGTCGAAGGTGGCGAAGCTGAAGGCCGAGGTGACCACGACGGGCCCGCCGTATCCAAGGCGCAGGCCGGAGGCGCCGATGACGCGGTAATAGAAGGCTGTCCCCGGGCCGAGGTTCTCGATCACGTAGGGCGAGGCGGTCGTGGTCGAGAAGCCCGCAAGCGGCACGCGGCCGGTTACGGCGAGGGCCGACGCAGAGACGTAGACACGGTACAAGTCGGCGCCGTCCGCCTCGTCGAAATAGATCTTCTGGGTCGTGCCCTCGGTCACCACCGTGGCCCACTTGACGGTTTCCGGGATCGGCCCCGCTTCGGCCGTGACGATGACGCTGCCGGGGCCGGCGCTGCTGCCGGAACCGGCGTAGATCTGGTAGCGATAGGTATGAAAGTCGGTCAGGCCCTCATGGATGTAGGTCGTTTCCTTTATGTCCTTGATTGTATT
>DATHZW010000183.1:0-8109 GCA_035458405.1 Steroidobacteraceae bacterium
TAGGCTTGATTTTGCAGGAAACTTCTCGCACGCTTACTGATGCGGACGCCGACGCTGTCGTCGCCGCAGTGGTGGCGAGTCTGAAAACCAACCAGGACGCCACGATCAGGGACTAACCGAATGGCCTTGACCAAAGCGGAAATTGCCGAAGCGCTGTTCAACCAGCTCGGGCTCAACAAGCGCGAGGCGCGCGAACTCGTGGACCTGTTCTTCGAGGAGATCAGGGCTGCGTTGGCGACCGGCGAGCAGGTCAAGCTTTCGGGTTTCGGTAATTTTGACCTGCGCGACAAGAACCAGCGCCCGGGCCGGAATCCGAAGACCGGTGAGGAAATACCCATTTCGGCAAGGCGGGTCGTCACGTTCCGGCCCGGCCAGAAGCTGAAGGCCAGGGTAGAGGCATATGCTGGAACCAAGCCACAATAACGACCTGCCGCCGATCCCGGCCAAGCGCTACTTCACGATAGGCGAGGTCAGCGAATTGTGCGGCGTAAAGCCGCATGTGCTGCGTTACTGGGAACAGGAGTTCCCGCAGCTGAAGCCGGTGAAACGGCGTGGCAACCGCAGGTACTACCAGCGGCAGGACGTCATCATCATTCGCCAGATCCGCGGCCTGCTGTACGACGAGGGCTTCACGATCGGCGGAGCGCGAAACCGCCTCGAGGGCGACGAGGCCCGCGAGGATACGTCGCAGAGCCAGCAGATCGTTCGTCAGGTCAGGCTGGAGCTGGAAGAAGTCCTCAAGATGCTCCGTCGCTGAGGTCTCGGCGCGCGGATCCGTCATCGGCTATGATTGGCACCTCGCGGGCCGACCCCACCCGCGTGTCTGTTTCGACCGGTCGGAGCGTGGCGCAGCCTGGTAGCGCACTTGCATGGGGTGCAAGGGGTCCCGAGTTCGAATCTCGGCGCTCCGACCAACTTGGGTTTCACGATCCTGGCTCGCCGCAGTTGGCCGTCTGCAAAGCGCGGCGCCGACGCCCCGTGGCACTTCCCCCGGCCAGCGGCCGCACGATACGCGACCAGCGTCGGCACCCGGCGATTCGCGGCGGCTACGGAGACGACATCGGCTGGTTCCCGCTAGACTGCGCGCCATGAATATCGCGATCGTCGGGGCTGGGATCAGCGGCCTCACCACGGCTTTTTACCTGAAGCGGCTGCGTCCCGACTGGGACCTGACCATTTTTGACGCCGGCACGAAGCCTGGCGGAACGATGCGGACCGTGGACGTCGACGGCTTTCGCTTCGAAGCCGGCGGCAACGGCTTCCTGACCAACAAGCCCGACGGCCTGAGGCTGGTCGAGGACTGCGGCGCAGGCGCGTTGCTCCTGCCCAGCTCGGACCTGGCGCGCAAGCGGTTCATCTTCAACGGCGCGCTGCATCCGCTGCCCGAGTCGCCGCAGGCGTTCCTGAAGTCGGGACTGCTGACCTGGCCGCAGAAGCTGCGCGTCGCCGGCGAGCTATTCATCCGGCCCCGGCGGGACGGTGGCGAGGAGACGCTGCAGCAGTTCGGCTACCGGCGCGTGGGCAAGGGTCTCACCGACGTCTTCCTCGACGCGATGACGGCGGGAATCTACGGCACGACGCCCGCCAAGGTCTCGGTCAGCGCCGCTTTTCCGCTGGTGGTGAGCCTGGAGAAGGAATACGGCGGACTGTTCAAGGGAATGCTTGCCAAGCGCAAGAAGGGAGCCGGACCGGGCGGGATCCTGATGAGCTTCAAGGGCGGCGTCGGCACGCTGGTCGAGCACCTCCGCAGCACGATCGAGGCGGAATGGCAGCTGGGCCAGCCGGTCGGCGAGATTTCGCGGGATGGCGCGCTCTGGCGCGTTGAGTCGCCGGAGGTGTCGCGAAGCTTCGACCAGGTTGTGGTCGGCGCCCAGGCTCATGCATCCGCGGGAATGTTCCGGCGCTCCGATCCGGAGCTCTCGCGGCTGATGCAGGCTGTCGAATACACGCCCATCGCGGTCGTCGGTCTGGGCTACCGTGCCATGAAGCATCCGCTGGACGGGTTCGGGCTGCTCACCACGACTTCGGCAAAGCTGCCGGTGCTCGGCATCCTGTGGGATTCCAGCATCTTCCCGGACCGCGCGCCGGAAGGCTGCAAGGCCGTGCGGATCATGATTGGCGGCCAGAGAAATCCCGAGCTGGCCAACCAGGATCCACAGGGCCTGCAGCGTACCGCAATGGAAGGCCTGGCCCAGACCATGGGCGTGACCCAGGAGCCCGACGTCGTGTTCACCCATCGCTGGGAGAAGGGCATACCGCACTACGTCGTGGGCCACCTGGCGCGGGTTGAGGCGATATTCGAGCGATCGCGTCGACAGGCCGGCCTCCACCTCGTCTGCAACGCCTACCGGGGAATCGCCATGAACGACTGCGTGCGCAACGGCCGCGAGCTGGCCGGGCAAATTGCGGGAGCGAACTGATGGCCAGGCTGGTGCAGTTGCTGATCGTCGTGGCGCTCGTGCTGGCAATCTGGCGACTCCTGCGGGGCCGGCGCCGCTAGCGGCGATTCGACCAAAGTCAAGTTGCAGGGCCGGCGCGCTGCTAGTATCCGTCATGAAGTTGCGGCGACCCGCCGTGCCATGCCGCGCAAGGGGGATCCATGTCTGGAAAGGGAAGACTGGCCTACGTTACCGGCGGAATGGGCGGAATCGGCACGTCCATTACCCGGCGCCTGTGCCACGAAGGTTATGTGGTCGTCGCGGGCTGCGGCCCGGGGTCGCCTCGCAAGGACGTCTGGCTCAGGGACATGCATGCGGAAGGGCTCGAGGTCCACGCGTCCGAGGGCAATGTCGCGGAATGGGACTCGACCAAGGCGGCGTTCGATGCGGTGAAGGCGAAGTTCGGGCCGATCGACGTGCTGGTCAACAACGCGGGCATCACCAGGGATGTCGTCTTCCGCAAGATGACCTCGGAACAGTGGCATCTGGTCATCGAGACCAACCTCAACAGCCTGTTTCACGTCACCAAGCAGGTCATCGACGACATGCTCGACCGCGGCTGGGGCCGCATCATCAACATCTCATCGGTCAACGGGCAGAAGGGCCAGTTCGGCCAGACGAACTACTCAACCGCCAAGGCCGGCATCCATGGCTTCACCATGGCGCTCGCCCAGGAGGTCGCTTCCAAGGGCGTGACGGTCAACACCGTGTCGCCGGGCTACATCGGCACGGACATGGTGCGGGCGGTCAAGCCCGAGGTGCTTGAGAGGATCGTGGCCACGATCCCGGTGAAGCGACTCGGGGAGCCCGAGGAGATCGCCTCCATCGTGGCCTGGCTGGCCTCGGACGAGTCGGCATTCGCGACCGGAGCGGACTTCTCGCTCAACGGTGGCATGAACATGGGTTGAGCCATGGCGCGGCGGCCAATCATGGCTGCCGCGTAGTTTCACGCATGACGCAGGCGGCTTCCTGACGCAAAATCGGGCTGAGCCGCCGGGACAGCGGTCGTCCTGGCGGTTCGCCGGCCATGACCATCCGCTGGGAGCATTTCGCGCACGGCGCCGACATCGGCATCAGGGGACGCGGCCGTACCTTGCCCGAGGCATTTGCCGGCGCCGCCCAGGCGCTGACGGCTGTCGTAACCGATTTGGCGCTGGTCGAGCCCAGGCAGCAGGTCGCCGTCCAGTGCGAGGCCCCCGAGCCGGACCTGCTGCTCGTGGACTGGCTCAACGCCCTCGTCTACGAGATGTCCACGCGATCGATGTTGTTCTCCCGCTTCGAGGTCGAGTGCGACGGGCGCCGCCTGTCGGCCCGCGCCTGGGGCGAACCGATCGACGTCGAGCGCCACCAGCCCGCGGTCGAGGTGAAGGGCGCGACGATGACCGCCCTGGACGTCCATCGCGATTCAAACGGCGACTGGATCGCGCAGTGCGTCGCCGACGTCTAGACACGGGTCGAGGCAACGAAAAGGAACCGAACGAGAATGGACACGCGCAGGTTCGAGCGGACGTCCGAATTCCGCTGGTTGCTGCCCGCAACGGGGGCGATGCGCGTGCCGGCAATCCTGTACGCAGATGAAGAGCTGCTTGCCGGAATGGACGACAAGGTTGGCGAACAGCTTGCCAACGTCGCGACGCTTCCCGGGATCGTCGAGGCGGCGCTGGCGATGCCGGACGCTCACTGGGGCTACGGCTTTCCCATCGGCGGCGTGGCGGCCTTCGATCCTGAAGAAGGCGGCATCGTCTCGGCGGGTGGGGTGGGCTTCGACATCTCCTGCGGCGTACGCAGCCTGCTGACGGGGCTGCAGCGACGCGACATCGAGGCCGTCGCCGGGAACCTTGCGCATGAACTGGCGCGGCAGATACCCGCCGGCCTGGGAAGCACAGGCCGCATTCGCCTGGAGGAGGAGGAGTTCGACCGGATGTTGCGCGGCGGTGCCCGCTGGGCCGTGGAGCGCGGCTGGGGGTCGAGTGAAGACCTCGAGCACTGCGAGGAACGCGGTTGCATCGACGGGGCGGATCCCGAGCAGATTTCCAGGCAGGCACGCCGGCGCCAGCGCGATGAAATGGGCACGCTCGGCTCCGGGAATCACTATCTGGAGATCCAGGTCGTCGCCGACGTATTCGACCAGGCCGCGGCGGCCGCGTACGGGCTGGCGAACGGGGCCGTAGTGGTCAGCATCCACTGCGGATCGAGGGGCCTGGGTCACCAGGTCGGCACCGAGTTCCTGCGCGAAATGGCCGTCCTGGCGCCGTCGATGGGGATCGAACTCCCGGACCGCGAGCTGGCCTGCGCACCGATCCGCTCCGATCTCGGGCAGCGCTACCTCGGCGCCATGCGCTCGGCGATGAACTGCGCGCTGGCAAATCGACAGATCCTGACCGAACTGACGCGGCAGTCATTTGCCCGGCAGCTGCCCGAAGCCAGGCTGACGGTGATGTATGACGTCTCGCACAACATCTGCAAGGAGGAGGAGCACGAGCTGCGCGGGGTCCGGCGCAAGCTGTTCGTGCATCGCAAGGGAGCGACCAGGGCCTTGGGCCCGGGGAACGACGCGGTGCCGCCGGCCTACCGGGACGTGGGCCAGCCGGTACTCATCGGCGGCTCGCTGGGCACATCCTCGTGGGTGCTCGCCGGCACGAGCGACAGCGAGGCGGCGGCGTTCAGCTCGGCATGCCACGGCGCCGGACGTGCGATGTCCCGCCACCAGGCGACGCGACGCTGGCAGGGACGGGACATCGTCAGGAGCATGGCCGAGCGGGGCATCATCGTAAAAAGTCCGTCGATGCGGGGAGTCGCGGAGGAGGCGCCCGGCGCCTACAAGGACGTCGAGCGGGTGGTCGAGGTCGCGCACGCGGCGGGCCTGGCGCGGAAGGTCGCGCGTCTTGAACCGATCATATGCATCAAGGGATGAAATCACCGTGCAGATCTACACGAATAGAAAATCCGCCGGCGAGCAGCTGGCGGCGGCGCTCGAGGCCCACGCCAAGGAAGACCCGGTAGTCGTGGGACTGCCGCGTGGGGGCGTGCCGGTCGCCTTCGAAGTCGCCAGACACCTGCAGTCACCGCTGGACGTGTTCGTGGTCCGCAAGCTCGGCGTGCCCTGGCAGCCGGAGCTGGCGATGGGCGCGATCGCGTCCGGCGGCGTACTGGTCCGCAATGACGAGGTGCTGCGCATGCTGGGCGGGGCCGAGCAGGCGCTGGCACGCGTGGAATACGAGGAGCGAATGGAGCTGAAGCGGCGCGAGAGGCTCTACCGGGGGTCGCGTCCCGCAGTGCCGATCACCGGTCGTGAAGTGATCGTGGTCGACGATGGCCTGGCAACGGGCGCCACGATGAAGGCCGCCGTCCTGGCGTTGAAGCAGGCGGGCGCGGCCCGCGTCGTCGTGGCCGTGCCGGTCGGCCCGCCGGATACCTGCACGGAACTCGAGGCACTGGCGGACGAGGTCGTCTGCCTGCAGCGGCCCGCGCACTTCATGGCTGTCGGGCAGTGGTATGAGGACTTCGGCCAGACGACCGACCGCGAGGTGCAGGAGTTGCTCGAGGCTCGCCCGGAGCCCCGCTCAGGCCGAGGTCTCGACGCCGGGAGCGAATGAGCCGTGATCGCCGCCGGGAAAGTCCCGGACTTGCGGCAGCGGCTGGTATCGCGCGACGAATTCCGGGGGCATCCGCCTAGGCTTTCCCGAGTCGAGGTCGATGCACACGTAGTGCAGCAATGCGCGCAGCAGCGTGCGCCCGTCCGACGGGCGGGTCATCTGGAACCTTCTCGAGACACGCAGCCGTGAGTCGTTGGCCAGGATCCAGGTGCCGACCTGGATGCGGTCACCCGCGAAGGCAGGCGCGAGGTAGTTGACCTGCGTGCGCCAGACGGCCATGCCGCGGCGCCCTTCGACGCAGGATTCCGGCGACAGGCCCAGCGCCGTGGAGTGCGCCCAGGCGGTCCGGTCCAGCCACCCTATGTAGACCGCGTTGTTGACGTGGCCGTAGCCGTCGATGTCGGCGGCGGATGCCACGACCTGATGGACGTAGGGTGACGGCAGGTCCCACTCGTTCACCGAAAGGGTCTCCGCCGCGCTCAGCGATACAGGACTTTCAACATCATGCGGAACAGCTTCCCGAACGGGGGCCGCAGCAGCAGGGAGCCGCTGAGCTTGCCGTCAATGAAGATGGGCCGGGCCTTGGAGAAGGTCTTGAAGCCCGACTCCCCGTGATAATCCCCCATGCCACTCGGCCCGACGCCGCCAAACGGCAGGTTGTCCTGGGCCACGTGGAACAAGGTGTTGTTGACGGTCACGCCGCCTGAAATCGTTTCCCGCAATACGCGGTCCCGGTCGGCGCCGCCGCCGAAGTAGTACAGCGCCAGCGGCCGCGGCCGGCCGTTGATGTACCGGATGGCTTCATCGAGACCGTCGTAGGAGACGATCGGGAGAATCGGCCCGAAGATCTCGTCCTGCATGACGCGCATCGCGTCGTCGACGCCGGTGATGGCCACGGGGGAGATGCGCCGGCCGGCGGCGTCGGTGGGATCGGCGTGCAGGGCGTGCAGGGTCGCTCCCCGGGCCTTCGCGTCGTCGAGGTAGCCCTGCAGCCGGTTGAACTGGGAATCGTTGACGATCGAGGTGTATTGCGGATTGTCGGTCAGCGAAGGGTAGAAGGAGGCCGTCGCCTGGCGGCAGGCTTCGATGAAGCGGTCGACCTTGCCTGTGGGGACCAGCACGTAGTCCGGGGCGACACAGGTCTGTCCTGCGTTGGCGAGCTTGCCGTAGACGATCCGCCGGGCGGCCTCCTCGAGGCTGAAGTCGTCCGTCACGATCACCGGCGACTTGCCGCCAAGTTCCAGCGTGACCGGCGTCAGGTTGGCGCTCGCCGCCCTCATGACCTCGCGACCGACGCGGGTCGAGCCGGTGAAGAACAGATGATCGAACGGCAGCGTCGAGAAATGACGCGCGACATCGACGCCGCCATTGACCACGGCGACTTCGTCAACCGCGAAGGCCTCGGCGATGATGCGGGCGAACAGTTCGCCGAAACGGGGCGTGAACTCGGACATCTTGATCAGCACGCGGTTGCCGGCGGCCAGCGCACCGGTCAACGGCCCGACGGCGAGGTACAAGGGGTAGTTCCACGGCACGATCACGCCGATGACTCCCAGTGGCTGGTAGCGGATCTGGGCGCGTCCCGGAAGGCTCCACCAGGCCACAGCGCGACGCTCCGTGCGCATCCAGCGGCGAAGATGGCTGCGGGCATGGCGGATGCCCTCGATGCCGACGAACTGCTCCAGCAGGAGGGTCTCCTCGTGCGCGCGGTTGCCGAAATCGGCGGAGATTGCCTCGCGGATGTCCGCATCGTGCTTCCGGAGCGTCCTTTCGAGCCTGTCCAGCCGGTCCAGACGCGCCTCGCGGGACGGGTAGGGAGCCGCAGCATGCGCCCGACGAAGTCCCTCGAAGGCGCGGTCGAGCGCGGCGATGTCGCTCGTGGCGATGATGGGGGCGATGCGTTCGGCAACCATCTTCATGACTCCGTGGAATGCAGCAGTGCGTGCCCGACAGTATGCGGCCTGTGGACCGTCGACGCAGCCCCCGCGGTCACTCGATCGGCAGCTCGGTCGTGCGTCGGACGACACGCAGCGCGAAACTCGACTGGACCCGGGCGACCCCGGGCAGTCGCGTCA
>DATHZW010000184.1:0-2080 GCA_035458405.1 Steroidobacteraceae bacterium
CCCCGTCCAGCTTGACCGGCATCAGGCTTGCGGTGACCCGAGGGACGGGAGCGGCCCGTAAAGGTCCGGCCTGCGGTCCCGGAACACGCCCCAGGCATGACGGTAGCGCCGGACGGCTTCCAGGTCGAAGGTCGCGGTCAGCACCTGCTCGGTATGATCGTCGGCCTGCGCAACCACGGCCCCGGCATGGTCGGCCATGAACGAGTGCCCGTAGAAAGTGATGGCGCACTTCTCGCCCTGCTCCGTGCCGATGCGGTTCGACGCAACCACCGGCATCACGTTGGCCGCAGCGTGCCCCTGCATGCAGCGCTGCCAGTGCCAGCGCGAGTCGAGCGCCGCATCCTGGGGTTCCGAGCCGATGGCGGTGGGATACAGGAGTATCTCCGCGCCCATCACCGCCATCGCCCGTGCACACTCCGGGAACCACTGGTCCCAGCAGATGCCGACGCCAAGCCGGCCGAATCGCGTCTTCCAGACCCGGAAGCCGGTGTCGCCGGGCGAAAAGTAGAACTTCTCGTGATAGCCGGGGCTCTCGGGAATGTGCGACTTGCGGTAGATGCCCAGCAGCGATCCGTCCGCGTCGACCATGGCCAGCGTGTTGAAATAGGCGTTCTGCGCGCGCTCGAAGATGGACAGCGGCAGCACCACGCCAAGTTCGGCGGCCACGCGCGAAAGATGCCGGACGGCCGGGTTCTCGCCGACCTCGGTCGCCAGCTCGAAATGGCTGGCCAGGTGGTCCTTGCAGAAGTAAGGCGTCTCGAACAGCTCCTGGATGAGGACCACGTTCGCGCCGCGCCCGGCGGCCTCGCGCACGAGCCGTTCCGCCCTGGCAATGTTCTCCTCGCGATCCCAGCCGCAGCTCATTTGCGTGGCAGCCACCGTCACGTTCATCGGCATCTCCAGGCGGTCAGTTCGACAGGTCGATCCAGGTGGTCTTCAGTTCCGTGTACTTGTCCAGCGCATGCAGCGACTTGTCGCGGCCGTTGCCGGACTGCTTGAAGCCGCCGAAGGGAACGGTGATGTCATCCGCGTCGTAGCAGTTGACGTAGACGGTGCCGGCGCGGATCGCCCGCGCCACACGGTGCGCAGTGGTGATGTCGCGCGTCCATACCGCAGAAACGAGCCCGTACATCACGTCGTTGGCGATGCGGATCGCCTCGGCTTCCTCGCGGAAGCTGATGACCGACAGCACGGGCCCGAAGATCTCTTCCTGCGCGATCTTCATGTCCATGCGGACGTTGTCGAAGACCGTGGGCTCGACGAAATAGCCGCCCGTCTCCTCGCGCACCCGCCGTCCCCCGGCTCGCAGGGTCGCGCCCTGGCTCCGGCCGGCCTCGATGTAGCCGGTGACGGTTTCCAGTTGCCCCTTGTCCACCAGCGCCCCGAGCCGTGTCCGCGGGTCGAGCGGGTCGCCCGGCGCCATGCTGCGCCCGACCGAGACGATCTTCTCGAGCAGCGCTTCCTTCACGCTCTCGTGGACGACGAGCCGCGAGGCGGCCGAGCACATCTCGCCCTGGTTGAAGAAGATCCCGTAGGCGGCGGCCATGGCGGCCCGATCCAGGTCCTCCACGTCGCCGAAGACCACATTGGGGGACTTGCCGCCGCACTCCAGCCAGACGCGCTTCATGTTCGACCGGCCGGAATATTCCAGCATGCGCTTGCCGATCCGGGTCGAGCCGGTGAACGCGATGCAGTCGACGTCCATGTGCAAGGCCAGCGCCTCGCCGGCCGTATGCCCGAGACCCGGCACGACGTTGAGGACGCCCGGGGGCAGGCCCGCCTCCACCGCGAGCTCGGCGACCCGGATGGCGCTCAACGGCGACTTCTCCGACGGTTTCAGCACCACTGAGTTGCCGGTCGCCAGCGCCGGGCCGAGCTTCCACGCAGCCATCAGCAGCGGGAAGTTCCACGGCACGATCGCGCCCACCACGCCGACCGGCTCGCGGGTGATGGTGGCCAGCGTCTCGTGCGACGTCGGCGCCACCTCGTCGTAGACCTTGTCGATGGCCTCGGCGTACCACTCGATGCAGCGCGCGGCGCCCGGCACGTCGATCGCCAGCGCATCCGAAATCGGCTTGCC
>DATHZW010000185.1:0-8845 GCA_035458405.1 Steroidobacteraceae bacterium
TCGGTCACCGAGCCGGCGGTCACGCGCGACCACACGGAGCGGATGCTGCGCGCATTCGGCATCGAGGTCAGTGTTGACGCTGGCCGCGTGTCCGTGACGCCCGGCGCCCTGCGCGGGACGCAGATCGACGTCCCGGGCGACTTTTCATCCGCGGCCTTCTTTATCGTCGCCGCGACGATTGCGGGGGCTTCGCCGCTGCTGATCCGTAACGTCGGAGTCAACGCGACCCGCACCGGGCTGGTCGAGATCCTGCGACTGATGGGCGGGCGGATCGAGTTCAGGAACCCACGGCAGGCCGGAGGCGAACCCGTGGCCGACCTGCTCGTCGAGCCCGCCCGCCTGCAAGGCATCACGGTGCCGCCGGAACTGGTCCCGCTGGCCATCGATGAATTTCCGGCGCTGTTCGTCGCTGCGGCCCTGGCCGAGGGCGAGACCCGGGTTTCGGGAGCGGCGGAGCTGCGGGTCAAGGAAAGCGACCGGATCGGCGTGATGGCGGAGGGGCTGGCCGCGCTCGGCGCCAGCGTCGAGGCCCTGCCCGACGGAATGCGTCTACGCGGCGGAAGGCTTTCTGGCGGGACGGTCGACAGCCATGGTGATCATCGGATCGCCATGGCCTTCGCGGTCGCCGCAGCCTGCGCCGAAGCGCCGGTACGCATCCTGGATGTCGCCAACGTGGCCACGTCGTTCCCGGGATTCCCGGCAGTCGCCGGGCAGTCGGGCCTGCGCGTTTCGGCGGAAACGGCGTGATCCCGGTCATCGCCGTCGACGGGCCGAGCGGGTCGGGCAAGGGCACGGTCTGTCGCCTGGTTGCCCGCGCGCTGGGCTGGCATCTGCTCGACAGCGGCGCGCTATACCGGCTGGTGGCCCTGGCCGGGGACCGCGCCGGGCTGGACGCCTCCGACCAGGCCGGGCATGCGGCCCTGGCCGGCTCGCTGGACATCCGTTTCGAGGTCGATGAGGCCGGCACCGAGCGGGTGCTGCTGGACGGAGAAGACATAACGCGGGAATTGCGCAGTGAGAAGGCCGGCAACGCCGCCTCGCGGGTGGCGGCATGGCCGGACGTCCGCAAGGCGCTGTTTCAGAGGCAGCGGCGCTTCATGCAGGCGCCCGGCCTGGTGGCGGATGGCCGGGACATGGGCTCGGTGGTCTTCCGGGATGCCGGCCTCAAGATATTCCTGACCGCCAGCGCCGAGGAAAGGGCGCGCAGGCGGCATAAGCAGTTGAAAGAAAAGGGGTTGGGTGTTAACCTCGCCGCCCTTTCCGCCGAGATATCGGAGCGTGACCGGCGCGACGCCACCCGCGAGGTGGCCCCGCTGGTAGCCTGCGAAGACGCGGTCGTGATCGACTCGACCGCTCTCGATATCGACGCGGTGGTGGAGCGGGTGCTGGAGCTGGCGCGGGACAGGTTTCTCGGCCCACGGCACGAAGGATGAGCCGGCAAGGTCCGGCGGGTCGGCCCCCCATGGACGGGGAGTCGTTTTTAAAAACGCCTTTGCGGCAGGACGCCGTGGGGTAAGCCAAACGGAAGCGGGGCCGCAACGGTCTCGACATTACATGACTGAATCTTTTGCCCAGTTGTTCGAAGAGAGTATTGCCAGCCAGCAAATACGGCCTGGCCAGATCCTGACCGGCACCGTGGTCAGCGTTACGTCCGATGTCGTCATCGTCAGCGTAGGCCTGAAGTCCGAAGCGGTCATCCCGGCGGACCAGTTCAAGAATGAGAGCGGGGAGATCGAGGTCGTCGCCGGCGACGAAGTCGAGGTGGCCCTCGATGCCGTCGAGGACGGCTCAGGCGCCACGCGCCTGTCCCGCGAGAAAGCCAAGCGTGCCCGTACCTGGACGCGCCTCGAGACCGCCTTCGAGGCCGGCGAAATCATCAGCGGCATCATCAACGGCCGCGTCAAGGGTGGCTTCACGGTCGAGATCGAGAACATCCGTGCGTTCCTTCCGGGCTCGCTGGTCGATGTCCGGCCGGTGCGGGATCCCTCGTACCTCGAGGGCAAGCCGCTCGAGTTCAAGGTCATCAAGCTCGACCAGAAGCGCAACAACGTGGTGGTTTCCCGCCGCGCGGTCGTGGAGCAGGAATACAGCGCAGAGCGCTCGCAGCTGCTCGACAACCTGAAGGAAGGCGACATGGTCAAGGGTGTGGTCAAGAACCTCACCGACTACGGCGCGTTCGTGGACCTCGGCGGCATCGACGGGCTGCTCCACATCACCGACATGGCGTGGAAGCGCGTCAAGCACCCGTCGGAAGTGGTCAAGGTCGGCGACGAGATCGACGTCCGTATCCTGAAGTTTGATCGCGAGCGCCAGCGCGTGTCGCTGGGCATCAAGCAGCTCGGCGCGGATCCGTGGCAGAACATCGCACGGCGCTACCCGCCAAATACGCGCCTCTTCGGCAAGGTCACCAATATCGCCGACTACGGCTGTTTCGTGGAGATCGAGGAAGGGGTGGAAGGCCTGGTGCACGTGTCCGAGATGGACTGGACCAACAAGAACGTCAACCCGGCCAAGGTCGTCCACGTCGGCGAGGAAGTCGAGGTCATGGTTCTCGACATCGACGAGGAACGCCGCCGCATTTCGCTCGGCCTCAAGCAGTGCAAGCCGAACCCCTGGCGCGATTTCGGCGAGACCTACAACCGCGGCGACCGGGTCAGCGGCCAGATCAAGTCGATCACCGACTTCGGGATCTTCATCGGCCTGCCGGGCGGCATCGACGGCCTGGTTCACCTGTCGGACATCTCCTGGGACCGTCCCGGCGAGGAAGCGGTCCGCGAGTACCAGAAAGGCCAGGAGCTCGAGGCGATGGTGCTGTCCATCGATCCGGAACGCGAGCGCATTTCCCTCGGTGTCAAGCAGATGGCCAAGGATCCCTTCTCGGGCTATCTGGCCGAGCACCCGAAGGGCAGCATGGTCACGGGCGTGGTCAAGGAAGTGGACCCGCGTGGCGCGATCATCGACCTGGGCAATGGCATCGAAGGCAGCCTGCGGGCCTCCGAGCTGTCGCGCGACCGGGTCGAGGACGCCCGGTCGGCGCTGAAGGTGGGCGAGGAGATCGAGGCGCGCTTTGTCGGCGTCGATCGCAAGAGCCGTGCCATCACGCTGTCGATCAAGGCCAAGGAAGCCTACGAGGAAGCCGAAGCCGTCGAGCAGTATCGCGGTGGGGACACCGCGACAGGGACGACGCTTGGCGATCTGCTCAAGGAGCGGATCTCCGAGCAGTAAGCTGCGCATCCGACCGGCGCCGGGCACTGCCCGGCGCCAGGTCGGATTGGCGCCAGTGGGGCAGATTACGCATATGAGACGGGCGTTCCCATGACCAAGTCCGAATTGATCGAGATCATCGCCGCCAAACAGAAGCACCTGCCGGCCAAGGACATCGAACTGGCCGTCAAGCAGATGCTCGAGATAATGAGCGACGCCCTGGCGCACGGAGAGCGCATCGAGATTCGTGGGTTCGGCAGCTTTTCGCTGCACTTTCGCCCACCGCGTCAGGGCCGGAATCCCAAGACGGGCGAGGCCGTGGCGCTTGCTGGCAAGTACGTCCCGCACTTCAAGCCTGGCAAGGACCTGCGTGAGCGGGTCAATGAAGGCCAGATCCACCCGATCAGGGACTGATCCGGTGCTGCGCCGCCGGCGCCCGCGAGTCGCGACGGCTGCGTCGTCGCCATGAGCATCGAGTCGCCCTGGGTCCTGCTGGGCCTGCTGCTGCTGGCCGCTGCCGTGGGGTTCTACGCATCCAGGCGTCCGCGCCCGAGCGCGCTGGGCGTCGAGCACGTCCGCACCAACTACCTGGCGGGCGTGAATTTCCTGGTCAATGAACAGCCCGATCGCGCGCTGGAGGCTTTTCTCCGCGCGGCGGAGCTCGACGGCGACACGGTCGAGACCCATTTCGCGCTGGGCAGCCTGTACCGGCGCAGGGGCGAGGTGGACCGGGCGATTCGCATCCACCAGAACGTAATCGGGCGGGGCGCGCTGGAGCCACAACAGCGCGAGCAGGCCAAGTACGCGCTGGCCCAGGACTACCTGCGCGCCGGCCTGCTGGACCGGGCGGAGGCCATTCTCGAGGAGCTGGCGGCGGCGGGAAGCCACCGCATGGCGGCCATGCGCAACCTGATCCGCATCTACGAAGCGGAACGGGACTGGCCCCGGGCCATTGCGCTGCATGAGGAACTGGCCAAGGTGGGCCGTCCGCGCCAGGAGTCGGCCGTCTCGCACTACTGGTGTGAACTGGCGGAGACCGCGCGCGGCGAGGGCCGCCTGGATGAAGCGGCCGAGTTCCTGCGCAAGGCACGGATCGCGCAGCGGCGTTTTCCACGTGGTGCGCTGGTCCGGGCCGACATCGCGATTGCCCAGGGCGACATGGAACTGGCAACCAGCCTGCTGAAGGGTGTCGTCGAGCAGGATGCGGGGCTCATCGTCGAGGCGCTGCCCCGGCTCGTGCGCCTGGCCCGCCGCGGCGAGGCAGCGGGAGACTCGCTGCTGTCCGAGGTGATCCGGACCAAGCCCGACGGATGGCGGGAGATCGCGTTCGCCGCCATCATCGGCGACTCGCTCGAATTCGCTTCGCTCGAGGCCCTGGTTCGCCGCCTGTTCCAGACCGACGAGACCCTGGCCGGACTCATCCGGGCGCTGGGCAAGGATCCGGAGACCATCGATTCGCGCGCGGTAAAGGATCTCGGGGCGGTGCTGCGGCGCCTGGCGGCCGCGACGCCGCGCTACCGCTGCGCCGAGTGCGGGTTCTCCAGTACCGGCCACTTCTGGCAGTGCCCGGGCTGCAAGACCTGGGACAGCCAGAGGCCGCTGACCCGTTTCGATCTGGTCGCCGGCCTGGACGCCAGCAGCGCCCCCGCGAGCTGATTCTCCTCCAACGCAACGGATTCACGCGGCCACCATCGGCGCGTTCTGGGTTAGCGTTCCCTCCGGGCGCGGCGATGGGCGCTGCGCGCGTCGAGAAGGAGTCTCACACATGCATTTCAAGGGATTGAGTGCGGCCGTGGTGGCCGCGATGCTGTTCGCGCCGGTAGCCCTCGCCGGGCCCGTCGATGTCAATTCAGCCGATGCGGCGACCATCGCCCGGGAACTGGACGGCGTCGGCCTGTCGAAGGCGCAGGCGATCATCGACTATCGCAACGCGAACGGCCCGTTCAGGAGCGCCGAAGAGCTGACCAAGGTCCAGGGCCTCGGGCAGAAGACCGTCGAGCGCAACAAGTCGAACCTGCGGTTCGAGCTGCCGAAGAAGACGGAGAAGACGGAGGATTGATGCCTCCGTGATCGGTGCGCAGGCTGGTCGCGCCAGCCTCCGGTATGATTGGCGCCTCAAGCGACGAACCTGCCGGAGGCACCGTGAACCAGTCTGCGCCGATCCGTTCCGCAGTATTCCCGGTGGCTGGCCGTGGCACGCGCTTCCTGCCAGCCACCAAGGCCAGTCCCAAGGAGATGCTGCCCATCGTCGACAAGCCGCTGATCCAGTACGCGGTCGAGGAGGCCTTGGCGGCCGGTGTCCGCAACCTGGTGTTCATCACGGGCAGCTCCAAGCGCGCGATCGAGGACCACTTCGATTCCGATCCGGAGCTCGAGTCGGCGCTCGAGGTGCAGGGCAAGCATGAATTGCTGGCGACGGTGCGTGGAATCATTCCCTCCTGGGCGTCGTGCATCTACATCCGCCAGCCCGCACCGCTTGGGCTCGGCCACGCCGTCCTCTGCGCCCGTCCCGTGGTCGGTCGCGAACCCTTCTTCGTGCATCTCGCGGATGACCTGATCGATGCGCCGGTCCCTGTCCTGAAGCAGATGGCGCAGGTCTACGCGGAGAGAGGCGGAAGCTTCGTGGGCGTGCAGACGGTCGCGCCGACGGAGACCGACAAGTACGGCATCGTTGCCACCCGCGACGACGACGGCAGGGTTGCGGCCGTAACCCGCATCGTCGAGAAGCCCAGGCCGGCTGACGCACCGTCAAACCTCGCTGTGGTTGGCCGTTACCTCCTGAGTGCGTCCATCTTTGACTGCCTGGAGAACATTGGCCGGGGTGCGGGAGGGGAAATTCAGCTGACCGACGGGATCGCGGCCTTGCTTGCTTCCGAGCCTGTCCGTGCCTATCGCTTCGATGGCAAGCGCTACGACTGTGGCAGCAAGCTGGGCTACCTGGAGGCGACCGCTGAGTTCGGTCTCAAGCACCCGGAGCTGGGTGACCGGTTCTCGGCGTACTTGCTGCAGCTGGCCGCCCGCCTCAAGTCTTGAGGCGGGGAGGGGTTTCGGGCTTGTGCTGCTCGAAGCCTCGCCGTTCCATCTTGCCCCATTCCCTGCGTCGCCATAGCGCCTCGACGAGGGCCTTGACCTTGACGAACGACAGGTACTGACGGAAACCGAAATTCTCCAGGAACCCGTAGGCCAGCAGCCTCAGCAGGTCGCGCCAGCGCGGATAGCGGCGAAAGGCCATCTCCTCCAGCAACAGTGCCCCGACCGAGAGCAGCGCGCCGACCACGAAGGTGACTATCAGGAACAGCACCAGGTAGATCCGGTCCAAGATTCCCAGGAACCAGGCGAGCGGCACCATGATGTAGCCGAGCATCTCGATCACGGGCCCGAGCAATTCGAAGGTGACAAACCACGGCATTCCCAGGGTGCCGACGGCGCCGTACTTGCGGCGGAACATCATCCCGCGGTAGAGCCACAGCGTCTGCAACAGGCCGCGATGCCAGCGCGAGCGCTGGGTGGTGAGGACCTTCCAGGTCTCCGGCACCTCGGTCCAGCAGACCGGGTCGGGGACAAACACGATCCGGTAGCTACGGCCCTGGTCCGACATGACCCGATGCAGCCTGACGACCAACTCGGCGTCCTCGGTGTCGGTAGCGTTCGAGTAGCCACCGATGTCGACGATTTCCCTCTTCCGATAGAGACCGAAGGCGCCGGAGATGATCAGCAGGGACCGGGCGGCACTCCAGCCCGCCCTGCCGGCCAGGAACGCGCGCAGGTATTCGACCACCTGCATCACCGCGATCCGGCTCCGGGGGAGCCCCACCCGCACCACGCGCCCGTCAGCCACGGTGCAGCCGTTGGCCACGCGCACGATGCCACCCGCCGCGACCGTTTCCTGCGGAGCTTCGATGAAAGGCTTGACCAGCCTGAGCAGGGCATCCTCCTCGATCACCGAGTCGGCGTCGATGGAGCAGAAAAGCGGATAGCGGCTGGCATTCAGGCCGGCGTTCAGCGCGTCCGACTTTCCTCCCTGGACCTTGTCCAGGACGAGGATATTTCCATGAGTCAGCGAACGGTAGACGCCGCGAATCGGCTGGCAGGGCAGCTGCATGTGGATGGGCGCGTCGCTGCGCTGCAGCTTGAAGGTCTCGATGAGCGTTGCCAGCATGTCGTCGGTCGAGCCATCGTTGATCACGATGATCTCGTACTCGCCGTAGTTGATCTTCAGCAGCGATCGCAGGCTCTCGACGATCGTGCGCGCCTCATTGTGCGCCGGCACGAGCAGCGAGACGGGCAGCGTCATGTCGGACTGGCGGATCTGCGAGTAGTCGGAGAAGAAATTGCGCCTGACGAAACGCCAGAGCGAGCGCAGTGACACCAGGAAGATGCTCAGGTAGCCGAGGTTGATCAGCAGGAAATAGACGATGACGAACTTGTTGAACCCGACGACGATACGGGCCAGCAGGGAGGAAGTGTCGGCGTCCAGAATCGGGAAACTCATTGCGCAGCCTCCCGGCTTCCCGCCACGCGAGCGAGTTCCGTGACGATGGCCTGGCGCGTCGCCGGGTCAGGATGGTGGTCGCATATCATCTGCAGGCGCGCCGAAGGCTGGTGATTGGTCAATATGGCAAGAATGCGCTCGGCTTCCTTGAGCGCGTTTTCGTCGGTGGACACCAGGGCCGCGAGGCGCCGCTCTATTTCGCCGATGGACTCCAGCATCGCCAGCGCCTGGTCGCGCGCGAACCGGTCCGGGCCGTCGAGGGCCGCGATCAGCGCATCGACGCCCGTCTGGCCGAGGCGGCGCAGGGCGTCAGCCGCGTTCGAGCGGACCCACCACTCCCGATCACTCAGCGACGCCGTCAACGCCGGCACGGCATGGACCGCATCGAGGTCGCCCAGGGACTTGGCCGCCATCGAGCGGACGGGCCACTCCGCGTCCTGAAGGGCGGCGAGCAACCCCGGAACGGCACGCTGGTCGCCGATGCGCCCCAGTGCGGCGGCGGCGCGCGCGCGAATGTCGCGGTCTAGCTCGTCCAGGCGCGCAATGAGGAACGGCGTGGCGTCGGAGTCGCCGATGTGCGCGATGAGATCGATCGTGGCGATCCGCGAGGCCCGGCCCATCGCAGGGAACGCCTCGATCAGCTCACCGACGACCTTTGGCCCCAATTCCGCCAGCAGGTCCGCGATCCTTATTACGGACCAGCGGTTCTCGTCGGTCAGGGCGCCGACCAGCGCGCGCCGGGCGGGCTCTCCGCCGACCGCGCCGAGTGCCTTGGCGGCGCGCATGCGGACGTCGAATTCGTCATCCGCCAGTGCCTCGACCAGGGCCGGCGTGCTGTCGGGGTCCCGCAGGATGCCGAGCGTCTCGGCGGCGCGTCCCCGCTTCCAGCTGCTGCGATGGCGGAGTTGCCGGATCCAGGCGTCCGTCAGCTCGTGCTGCTTGAGCCAGGCGACGATGCGGCTTCGCTCGCGGGTCCCGGCGACGGGCAGGCGGTTCAGGCAGAGTTCAACGAACAGTGGACGGTCGGGGAAGCGGCCAAGCCGGTCGAGTTCTGGCGGCAGGCTCTCCGGGTCGCTCGCCAGCCACCGGTCAGCCAGGACGGAAAGTCGCGCTCGCCGCCTTGCCTCGAACCGCTGCCAGGCCATGCTC
>DATHZW010000186.1:0-9056 GCA_035458405.1 Steroidobacteraceae bacterium
GCAGATATGGCGCCAGGTTTCGTGGCTCAGCGTGGGCTCGATGCGGATCTCGCGCAGGCTGCGGTCGAGCCGGTCGAGGTGCTGCTCGAGCCGGTAGACGCGACCGGCGTACACCGGCAATACCTCGTAGACGGCGTCGCCGAACAGGAAGCCGCGGTCCAGGGGCGATATCCGCGCCTCCGACAAGCGCAGGAATCGTCCGTTCAGCCAGGCGATTTCGCAGGCGGACATTTCAGTCGAACATGGCCATGACGGCGTCCCAGCCGCGGCGGAAGAAGCCGCCCTCGGCGACGTCCACCAGCGGGTAGAGGTCCTCGATCGCGACGAGTTCCCCGTCGAGCGTTGCTCGGACCTTGCCGACCGGGGTCGTCGCCGACAACGGCGCCTGCAGCGCCGGCTGCAGCGCGAGGCTCACCTGAATCTCGCCGGCCCGACCCCGGGGCACCGTCGCGTAGAACTCGTGCCTGAGCCCGATCGCGGCTTCGCCGCCGTCCGCACCGTAGATGCGCGGCCTGGCAAGCTCGGCCCCCCGCGGGTAGATCCGCTTCGTCTCGAAGAAGCTGAAGCCGTAGTTGAGCAGCGCAAGGCTCGCGTCCTCGCGCGCCTTGAAGCCGGAGGTGCCCATGACGACCGCGATCATGCGCATGCCGTCGCGATGGGCCGAACTGACGAGGCAGTAGCCGGCGGCCTCGGTGTGACCGGTCTTCATGCCATCGACCGAGGGATCGCGGCCGAGCAGGCCGTTGCGGTTGGCCTGGGTGATGTTGTTCCAGGTGAACTCGCGCTGCGAATACCAGTGATAGTACCCGGGGAACTCGTCGATGATCGCGCGGGCCAGCTTCGCCATGTCGCGCGCGGTGACCAGGTGGTTCGCACCCGGCATCCCCGCCGCGTTTTCGAAGTGGGAGTTGCCCATCCCGAGCTGTGCGGCGTACTGGTTCATCAGTGCGGCAAACGAATCCTCGGAGCCGGCGACGGCCTCGGCCAGCGCCACGCTGGCGTCGTTGCCGGACTGCACGATCATGCCTTGCAGCAGCACGTCCACCGGGACCCGGCTGCCGACCTGCAGGAAGGTTCGGGAGCCCTCCATTCGCCAGGCGCGCTCGCTGATCAGGATCTCGGTGTCGAGCCGCAGCTTGCCGTCCTGGAGCGCGTGAAAGACCACGTAGGCCGTCATCAGCTTGGTCAGGCTGGCGGGCTCGACCCGGCTGTCGGCGTTGTGGCTGGTGATGACCCGCCCGCTCTGCTCATCCATCAGGATCCAGGACTTCGCGTCCAGCCTGGGGGGCGGCGGAATCGGCGCATTCGCCGCGATCGCGGCCGGGACGGAGATGGACAACAGCAGGGCGGTCAACAGACGGACGAATGCAGGCATTGCGCTTCCAGGTTGCGGGGTTCGAGGAATCCGGCGCTCGCGGCGGCGGCGGGACGACTGGCGATTCTAAGACAACTGTGCCGGCACCGCATGCAGTGCTGCATGGCGAAATCCTTCTCGCAGGCCTCAGCGGGCCTGTGCAGCTGCGGCACGGTCGAACAGCATGACGCCGTCCGGGTGGCTGAGCATCAAGCGGCCGTTCATGAAGCCAAAGCCGGAAACGCTGCCGAGCTGCCGCAGGTAGCGGTCCTCCACCGCCATCTGCTCCTCCGGGCACATCATCCGCGTCGCGCCGACCGGCCCCAGCCGCAGCGCGCCGGCGCCAGCGTCAGGCAGGTCGGCGAGGGCCGTGAAGTAGGCGTTGCAGCCGGCCTCCCCCCGCAGCTGCCCCCCGGAGAAGGCCAGCGTGACGGCCGGCGAGCCGGGCGCCTCCTCGTCGTAGGCGAAGTGGCTCAGCGTCCACTCGGTCCCGTCGAGCAGGGCTGTCGTCAGGCGTCCCGTCACCGCCGGTGGTTGACCGTCGCGTAGCCCGTCGGGCCCGAGCGTCCAGGTGTAGGTTGCCAGCTCACCCGGGCAGCAGGCCGGATCGGTCGGGCCGGCGCGCACCACGTCGATCGACAGCATTCCCGACGCGATCGACATGGAGCGAACCTGCACGCGGTCGCCCAACAGGCGCGTGGCCACGTTTTCGGCCGCGCCACGCCGCCGATCGACGATCGCGATGCTGCTGCGGGTTCCCGATCCGCCGCTCGACGACCACAACAGCGCCACGGCCTCCTCATCGCCGTCTCCGTCCAGGTCGCCGGTCAGCAGCACGCCCGGGACGAGCCCGGCAGCGGCGCGCGACGCGCCTCCCTCGACGAAGGGCGCGCCCTCCCACGACCCGTCACGCAGCGTCACGGGACCGCCGGCTTCCTCGATGCCGCGATAGGTGATGTTTGCGACTTCGCCGGCCGTCGGGACGCCAGCGGTTGAGGGGGTGGCCGGCGGCATCGGCTGGCCGGCGCAACCCGCAGCCAGCGCCAGTGCGGCAACACCGGCAGCAGCCGGACGGGTCGATGCAGCGAGTTCAGCGGGCATCACGGTGACTCCTGATCCGGTTCTCGCGGGTCAATCGAGCGCGAGAATCGCTTCGCCAAATCCCGCGCTGCGCATCTTTCCGACCACCGCGTCGAACGCGGGCACCGTGTCCAGAGGGCCGATCCTGACGCGGTGCAGGCTGCGGCCGCCGGAGCTCGCCTCGACGATCCCGACACCGGTAAAGCCGGCCGCGACCAGTCGCTCGGCCAGCTTCCTGGCATTGGCCTCGTCGGCGAACGCCCCGGCCTGGGCGAAGAAACCGCCGCGGGCGGCCAGGTCGGCTGGCGCGGGAACCGGCGAGGCCGGGCCGACGCTGCGGACCTGCACCATCGCCGTGCCGTCCCGGATCATGTCGAGCTTGGCCGCGGCGACATAGGACAGGTCGATGATGCGGTTGTTCTTGAAGGGACCACGGTCGTTGACCCTGACCACGATGCTTTTCCCGTTCTGCAGGTTGGTGACCTCCACGTAGGCCGGCAGCGGCAGCGTCTTGTGGGCGGCGGTCATCGCGTACATGTCGTAGCGCTCGCCGGAGGAAGTCGTCCCGCCGTGAAAATCGGGCCCGTACCACGAGGCCACGCCGCGCTCGACGTAGCCGTCGGCGCTGGGCATCACGGCGTAGCGCTGGCCGAAGACCTCGTAGAACGGCGGATTGCCCCGGGTCGAACGCGGCTCGGCACGCGGCACCGCGTCGGGCACGGCCGCCGGGTCCACCGGCGGGCGCGGCGGCGCCTCGCGCACGGGCGCGCTCCCACAGGCCGACAGGAACGCCGCGACGCAGGCCACGGAAAGCGCAAGGCGGTTCATTGCCCGGCATCCTCCGCCACCCGTTTCTCGATCGCCTCGCCGAGGTCGTTGACGGCCAGCGCGTAGAGCACGCTGCGGTTGTAGCGCGTGATGACGGCGAAGTTGTGGAAGCCGGCGCGCAGCTCCGGACCGTCGTCACCGGCGACGTCGATGAACAGCGCGGGGGCGTCGTCCGCCAGGGTCGTGTCGAACTCGAGGCCCTTGGCGCGCAGCGACCCGACCGTCTCGTCGGTCACGATGCTGCCGGCCACGAGCCCCTCGGCATCCGGAAAATCAAGCGTCGCCGGCACGACGACGGGCTCGCCCGCGCGCCAGCCGTGTTCCGCGAGGTAGTTGGCGACGCTCGCGATCACGTCGTCGGTGCTGGACCACAGGTCGCGGCGGCCGTCCGCGTCGCCATCCACGGCATAGGCGCGATAGCTGCGGGGCATGAACTGCGGATAGCCCATCGCGCCGGCGTAGGATCCCGTCGCGACGGCGGGGTCGACGGCTTCTTCGCGGGTCAGCAGCAGGAACTGCTCCAGCTCCGCCCGGAAGTAGCTGCTGCGCGGCGGATAGTCGAAGGCGAGCGTGGACAGGGCATCGATGACGCGGATCTTGCCGGTGATCCTGCCGTAGAACGTCTCGACCCCGAGGATGGCGACGATCACGCGCTGCGCGACGCCGGTGCGGCTCTCGACCTCGGCGAGCTTGGCCCGGTGGTCCTCCCAGAACCTGGCGCCTTCCTCGACCCGCTGCGGCGTCAGGAAATGATCCCGGTACTCGTGCCAGGGCTTGACGCGTTCCGCCGGCCGGCTCATCAACTCGATGATGCGCGGCAGGCTTTCCGCCTGGCCGAGCAGTGCGCCGAGCCAGGCCGGGTCGAAGCCGTTGTTGCGCTCCATCTCTTCCTCGAAGGCACGCACGTCTTCGCGCGAGCGATCGAGCGCCGTCGCGGGGAGCGCGGCGGCCAGCGATAGAACCTGGGCGGCGATCAACAGCTGAAGTCGGTCCGTCGGCTTCATGTGCGCACGAGCTTGCGTTGGGCCTGAAGGCTCATGAGGATACCGAAGCCGGCCAGCAGGGTCACCATCGAGGTGCCGCCGTAGCTGACCAGCGGCAGCGGCACGCCGACGACCGGCAACAGGCCGGTGACCATCCCGGTGTTGACGAAGACGTAGACGAAGAAGGTCAGCGCGATGCTGCCGGACAGCAGGCGGCCGAAGGTATCCCGGCACTGGTTCGACAGGTACAGCGCGCGGCCGATCACCGCGAGATACAGCCCGATGAGCAGCAGCTGGCCGAGCAAGCCCAGTTCCTCGCCGATCACCGCGAAAATGAAGTCCGTCGACCGCTCGGGCAGGAACTCGAGCTGCGCCTGGCTGCCGTTCATCCAGCCCTTGCCGAAGACGCCGCCCGAGCCGATGGCGATCTGCGACTGGATGATGTGGTAGCCGGCGCCGAGCGGGTCGGTCCCGGGGTCCAGCAGCGTCAGCACGCGGCGACGCTGGTAGTCATGCATCATGAACCAGGCGAGCGGGGCGGCGGCCGCGGCGAGCCCGGCGCCGGCCAGGACGAAGCGCCAGGGCAGGCCTGCGAGCAGGATCACGAAGACGCCCGCGGCCGCGACCAGCAGGGCGGTTCCGAGGTCGGGCTGCTCGGCGATCAGCAGCACCGGCACGACGATGATCACCGCGACGACCAGGGTCTCCCGTATGGACGCGGGCAGGGCCCGGTCGTGCAGGTACCACGCGCACATCATCGGCACGGCGAGCTTCATCAACTCCGACGGCTGGAAACGTATGATCCCCAGGTCGAGCCAGCGCTGTGCGCCCTTGCCGATGTCGCCGAGGGCCGCGACCACCATCAGCAGGACGACGCCCAGCGCGTAGGCCAGCGGCGCCAACATCCGCAGGAAGCGTGCCGGAACCTGGGCCAGCACCAGCATGCCGACGACGGCGATGCCCAGGCGCACGACCTGCCGCGTCCACATGGCCGTGTTGCCGCCCGCGGCGCTGTAGAGCATCAGCAGGCCGAACGCCGCAACGGCCGCGAGCGCGACCAGCAGGGGGCCGTCCAGGTGAATGGCCTTCAGCAGCCTGGCCCCGCGGGTCAGGGTGCGCCGCGAGCGTGAATCACCGAAGCCGGCGCCCATCATGGTTGCTGCTCCGCCAGGTAGGCGTCGAACACCGCGCGCGCCACGGGTGCCGCGACCGAACCGCCGTGTCCGCCGTTCTCGACCAGCACGGCGATCACCAGCCGCGGCTTCTCGGCCGGCGCGAACGCCACGAACAGCGCGTGGTCGCGCAGGCGCTCGGCGACTTCCTCCTCGTCGTAAGTCTCCTGCTGGCCGATCGAGTAGACCTGTGCCGTGCCGGTCTTGCCCGCGATCGTGTAGGTGGCCCCGCGCGACGCCCTGACAGCCGTGCCGCGCGCACCCGTCGTGACCGCCACCATTGCGTCGACGATCACTTCCCAGCTGGCGGAATCCTTCAACTGCACCGTCGGCAGGGGTTGCGGCGGGCGCGCACGGAGTTCCCGCGTGCCGGAATCGCGCAGCGCCTTGACCAGCTGGGGCTTGAAGTGGGGCCCGCGCGTCGCGAGCACGGCCGTCGCATGCGCCAGCTGCAGCGGCGTGGCGGTCCAGTAGCCCTGGCCGATGCCGACGATCACCGTCTCGCCGGGAAACCAGACCTGCATTTCACGCGCCTTGAAGGCGCCTTTCTTCCATTCCGTGGACGGCATGATGCCGCTGCGCTCGCCCTCCACGTCGATCCCGGTAACGCGCCCGAAGCCGAGCCTCGACATCGCGTCGTGGATCCGGTCGATGCCCATGGCCACCGCCAGGCCATAGAAGTACACGTCGCAGGAGGTCATGATGGCCTCGTGCATTTCGACCTTGCCATGGCCCTCCTTCTTCCAGTCGCGATAGCGGCGGGTGGACTTGGGCAACATGAAGTAGCCGGGGCAGAAACGACTGTCCTCGGGAGTGATGACGCCGGCCTCGAGGCCGGCCAGGGCCATCAGCGGCTTGATCGTCGAGCCTGGCGGATAGGTACCGCGCAGCGCGCGGTTGTACAGCGGCTGGTCCGGGTTCGTGGTCAGGTCGCGATAGTCCTGCGTCGAGATGCCGCGGGCGAACTTGTTGGGGTCGAAGGTCGGCGTGCTGGCCAGCACCAGCACCTCTCCCGTCCAGGGATCGAGCGCCACCACGGCGCCGCGCTGCGCGCCCAGCGCCTCCTCGGCAACGCGCTGCAGTCCGATGTCCAGCGACAGCTCCAGGTCACTGCCCGCGGCCGGCCGCTCGATGCGGAGTTCCGGCTTCGCGCCGCCCAGCGTTTCGACGGTCCGGCCTTCCGCGTTGACCAGCACCTCGCGAAAACCGCCCCGGCCGTGCAGCTGGCCTTCATAGGCCCGCTCCAGTCCGGTCTTGCCGATGGCCGCTGAGCCGAAATACTCGGCCGGATCGAGGCGCTTCAGGTCTTCCTCGCTGATCGAGCCGACGTAGCCGAGTGCGTGAACGCCGACGGGACCATAGGGATAATGGCGCGCCATGCGGGTGGCGAGGTCCACCCCGGGCAGGTCGTGGCGGTTCACGGCGTAGCGACTGATTTCCTCGTCCGTCAGCCGGAGCCGTACGGGCACCGCCTCGAACAATCGTCGGCTGCCCAGCAGCTTGCGAACCCGATCGAGGTCGTTCGTCTCGAGCAGCTTCAGCCGGACCAGGCGGTCCAGCGTCGCGTCGAGGTCGGCCACCTGCTCGCGCGTGATCGTCAGCTGGTACGCGGGGGTATTCTCGGCGAGTATCCGGCCCTTGCGATCGTAGATGATGCCCCGGTCGGGCGGCAGCGGGTCGATGCGCACCCGGTTTCCCTGCGACAGCTCGGCGTAGTGCTCGTATTCGAGAACCTGCAGCCATACCAGCCGCCCGGCGACCACCAGCAGCATTAACCCGGCGACGCACCCGGCGAGCAAGGCGCGCAGGCCGAAGGTGCGCTGCTCGCGGAACAGGTCCTTGACCTTGACTCTTCGCATCGCCGGCCGCTCAGGCCCGCAGCGCGAGGCGCGAATACAGGCCGGTGAGCAGCGGCCAGCACAGGGCCCCGGTCAGCACCGCCAGCCAGCGGGCCCAGGCGGTGACCGGGAAGCCGGCGATACCGTCAATCCAGAACAGGATGAATTCGTTGATGGCGAGCAACCCGAACACGACGACCGACTGGTGCAGGATGGGAAACGCCCGGATTCTCAGGCGCATCTTCAGCGCGATGTAGGCGATGACCACCAGGGCCAGTGCGTTCTGGCCGAGCAGCATGCCGTGCAGTGCGTCGATGGCCAGCCCGGCCGTCCAGGCCAGCAGCAGGCCGGTCGACCTGACCGACAGCAGGCAGAGCCACAGTATCGTCAGCGCCACGAAATTCGGGCGCAGGGGCTCCAGCAGGTCCGGCAGCGGCACGACGGTTGCCGCCAGCGACGCCAGCAGCAGTGCCGTGATCGAGGGCCAGTACCTGCCGCGGCGGCGGGTCATGATCAGGGGACCTCCGCAGGGCCCGGCGGCGCCGCGGCGCCCGGCCCGGCATGCTGGCCATCCGTGGTCGCCGTGTCCGCTTCGTCCTCGGGCTCGACGATGCGGTTGTCGAACCAGACCAGCAGGACTTCCGGGTCGCGATCGAGCTGCGCGAGCGGCGTGGCGCTGACCGCCAGCAATGGTTCGGCGGGGTCCTGCCTGACTTCACTCACCCGGGCGACCGGATAGCCCGGCGGGAACACTCCGCCGAGCCCGGAGCTGACCACGAGGTCGCCTTCGACGACGTCGGCGTTGCGGGGCAGGTAGGGCAGCAACAGGCTGCCGGTCTGGCCCTGTCCGACGGCGATCGTGCGCACGCCGGTGCGGTTGATCTGGACGGGAATGGCGTGGTCGGGGTCGGAGATCACGATGATCTCGGCGGAGACCGGGCCCACCCGGGTGACCTGGCCGAAGACGCCGTTTCCGTCGAGTGCCGCCTGGCCTGCGAACACGCCGTCCCGCGAGCCCTTGTCGACCAGGACGCGCTGCCGGAACGGATCGAGGTCCACCCTCAGGATTTCCGCGACGAGCGACCGCTCGGCCACGCGGGCCGAGCTGGCGCGCGCCTCCCGCAGCCGGCGGTTCTCCTGCTCGAGTGCGTCGAGGCGCAGCAGGCGCAGCCGGAGTTCGCGGTTGGCCGCCGACAGGCGGCTGTTTTCCTCCTTGAGGCTGCCACGGGTCGTAAGGGTCTCCGAGGCGAATCGCCATGCCGAGGACGGTGCGTCGACGGCCCACAGGACGGGATAGGTCGCCACCGACAGCCAGCCGCGAACGACGCCCAGGTACTGTTGCCGGTGGTCGGCCACCATCAGCGCCAGGGCCGCGGCCGCGAGGATCGCCAGGCGCAGCCCCAGCGAGGGTCCCTCGAGCAGCAGTGGGCGATGTTCCTGGTCCTGTATCGGCGGCAAAGAGCGCTCCGCGGCTGGAATGGGGTGGCCGGATTACGAGGCTCAAATGTACACGACGGGCCGCCTTTCCGGGCGGCGACAGGTCGTCCCGCGAATGCTCCGCCGGTCAGCCCAGGCCGAACAGTCCCGGGTGCTCTTCCGTCAGCTCGAGGATACGGCCGCCACCGCGCGCGACGCAGGTCAGCGGATCCTCGGCGACCAGGACCGGCAGGCCGGTCTCTTCCATGAGCAGCTTGTCGATGTCCTTCAGCAGGGCGCCGCCGCCGGTCAGCACGATGCCGAGTTCCGCGACGTCGGCGCCGAGTTCCGGCGGGGTCTGTTCGAGCGCCTTCTTGACCGCCTG
>DATHZW010000187.1:0-3777 GCA_035458405.1 Steroidobacteraceae bacterium
CTTCAAGGTGGCCGGACCTGCCGACGGTATCACCGCGCTGCAGATGGACATCAAGATCACCAGCATCACGCCGGAGATCATGAAGGCGGCGCTGGAGCAGGCCCGCGAGGGGCGGCTGCACATCCTCGGTGAGATGAACAAGGTTCTCGACAAGCCGCGGCCGGAAATGTCCGAGTGGGCGCCGACCATCATCACGATGAAGATCGACCCGGAAAAGATCCGCGACGTGATCGGCAAGGGTGGCGCCGTGATCCGGCAGATCACCGAGGAAACCGGCACGACGATCGACATCGAGAACGATGGCACGGTCAAGATTGCGGCGGTCGATGGATCGGCGGGCCGCGAGGCGGAGCGCCGGATCAAGATGATCACCTCCGACGTCGAGGTCGGCACGATCTACGAGGGACGTGTCGCGCGGCTGATGGACTTCGGCGCGTTCGTCACGATCCTGCCGGGCCGGGACGGCCTGGTGCACATCTCGCAGATTTCCGAGGAGCGCGTCGAGCGAGTCGGCGACAAGCTCAAGGAAGGCGACGTGGTCAAGGTCAAGGTGCTCGAGGTGGACCGTCAGGGTCGCATCCGTCTGAGCATGCGCGGGCTCGACTGAGTCCGCCAGGCGACCGCGAGGTCACGCCAAAGGGCCCCTGCAGAGGGGCCCTTTGTCTTGTTGGGGATGGCGACTTCCGCCCCGACGGGGACTATTTCTCGCGGTCGTCGGAGCCGCCTGGACGCTTGCCGCCGAGCATGGTTTCCATCATCTGGTCCTGAAGCGCCTTCCACTGCGCCAGGTTCCTCTCCGCCAGCCCGCTGACGGTGCCGAACGGCTCCATGCCGACCATCGAGCGCATGCGATCGCGGAGCTGCTGTTGCTGTGCCATGAACAGCTTGAGGCTCTGCTCCAGGTAATTGCCGACGAAGCCCTGCATCGCCCCGCCGTAGGCTCGTATGACCTGGGACAGGAAGTCCTCGCTCATCATCGGCTCGCCCTCGTGCTCCTGCTCGGCGATGACCTGCAACAGGATGCTGCGCGTGATGTCTTCCTCGGTCTTCTTGTCGATGACCGTGAAGTCGACACGCTCCAGGACCAGGCGGCGGATGTCGGCAAGCGTGATGTACTTGCTGTCCACCGTGTCGTAGAGGCGGCGGTTGGGGTACTTCTTGATTACGCGGGGTTCGTTCATCGGCGCCTCCATTGGCCCGTCCGCACGGCATCCGCGGGCGACCTGCCAGGGCTGCAGGGTCCGAACCCTGGATGGGTCACTTGGGCCCTGCAGGATACCTTACTGCCAAATCGGGCAACGCCCAAGCCGGGCGTCAACAAGGGACCGTTTTTTGACCCCGGAGGCGAGAGATTTCCCAGTTTTCGGCCGCCCAGGCCCACAGGGTGGCCAGGCTGGCCGATGCGAGTTCGTCCGGGGGTGCCTGGCCGAGCAATTGGAGGGTCCTGTAGAGCATCTCCGGCGCCCTTGACGGGTCCAGCGGCACCGAGCGTTCACGCTTGGAGAGCTTGCTCCCGTCGGATTCGGTGACCACGGGGAGGTGGCAGTAGCGGGGCGTCGGCAGCCCGAGCGCCCGCTGCAGGAGCACCTGGCGCGGGGTGTTATCCAGCAGGTCGCAGCCCCGAACGACGTCGGTGATGCCCTGTGCGGCATCGTCCACCACCACTGCGAGTTGGTAGGCGTGGTAGCCGTCCCGCCGCCGGACGATGAAGTCCCCGATCTGGGCGGCGACGTCCTGCGCCAGCCGGCCCTGAAGCGCGTCCTGGAACACGGTCTGCCGGCCTGTGGCGCCCGTCAGGAAGCGCAGCGCTGGAGGAAGCGAAGAGGGGCGGGCGCCTTGCCTGCAGAGCCCCGGATAGACGGCCTCGCCGTCGCTGGTGCGGGGCAGGCGGGCCAGCTCGGCGCGCGTGCAGGTGCAGGCGTAGACCAGCTCCTGCCCTTGCAGCCGCTCGAGTGCGGCCTCGTACAGGCCGAGCCGGTCGCTCTGACGGACGACGGGACCATCCCATTCGAAGCCGAAGCAGTCCAGGCTGCGCAGGATGCGGTCGGCTGCGCCCGGGACTTCGCGCGCCTGGTCCACGTCCTCCATGCGGACCAGCCACCGGCCATGCCGGCTGCGGGCGGCCAGGTAACTTGCCGTGGCAGTGAGCAGCGATCCTGAATGCAGGTCGCCGGTGGGGGACGGCGCGAATCGCCCGCAGTATGGCTCGCCCCCGGTGCCGGGCGAGCCGGATCCTGTCAGGTCAACGGTACCAATCGTCGCGGTCGCCGTACTGGCGTTCGCGGCGTTCGCGGCGCTCCTGGGCCTCGATGCACAGGGTTGCCACGGGCCGCGCCTCGAGGCGCTTGACGCCTATCGGCTCGCCGGTTTCCAGGCAAAAGCCGTAGCTGCCATCGTCGATCCGCTTGAGCGCTTCCTCGATCTTCCTGATCAACTTGCGTTCGCGGTCGCGGGTTCGCAGCTCGAGAGCGAACTCGGATTCGAGCGTGGCGCGGTCGTTCGGGTCTGGCGGGTTGGCCGCCTCGTCCTTCATGTGAGTGACCGTACGATCGACCTCTTCCATCAGGTCGCGCTTCCAGGACGAAAGAATCGTCTGGAAATGCTGGAGCTGGGTCGTGCTCATGTAGCTTTCGCCACGCCGCTGTATGTAGGGCTTGACGTTGCGCGGCCCCATCAGCAGGTCGTGACGGCCCTCGCCCTCGTAGCCCTCGTCGTCTTCTGCTACCGCCTCGGCCTGCCGGGCACGCGACGGCATCGCGACCACCTTGGGCGGACGTGCCGCCTTGCGGGGCGCCGGAGCGGCGCGCTTCGCCGCCTTGGCCGGCTTCACGGCCGCTTTGACAGCCGGCTTCCTCGGCGCCGCCTTGGCCTTGACCTTTACGCCGGCAGACTTGGCGCTGGAACGAGACGCCGTCGCCTTGTGCTTGGCGACCGTCTTGGCGCCGCGCCGGGTCCTGGCAGTGGCCTTGGAGGCCTTGACGGCCTTGGCGGGCTTTGAGGCCTTGACCGACTTGGATGCCTTGACCGGATTGGCCGCCTTGGAGGCCTTCGCAGGGGCGGCCTTCCGCCGCTTCGCGGACACCTTCTTCGGGCTCTTCCTTGCACTCTTGGCTGCCACCCGACGCACGGCGGCGCGCTTCGGCTTCGCCTTGGCCTTGGCCTTCGGCGCTTTGGGCTTGCGAGCCGTAGGCTTCCTTGCGGCGGTAGCCTTGGTGGCGGATTTTCGCGACTTGCCGGTGCGGGCTGCGGGCTTCTTTGCGGGCATCGTTTCTCCAGTCCCAATTTCAGGGCAGCGCCGGATTATAGCGGCCGGATCGGGGGCGTCCAGCGACCATTTCCAGGCTCGGCAAGCCAACGGGCCGTGCGCCGGCGACCGGGCGCCCCGCGAGCGCCTGATCAGGGCAGATCGATCGGGCTCGCCGGAGACCAGCCGCTGCGCCGATGCTCGGCCACGATGGTCGTGTAAATACCGCCACGGACGTTGAAACGGGCCGAAAGTCGCATGAATCGGGGCATGGTCGCATCGACCAGTCGCTCGAGGATCTCGTTGGTGACGGCCTCGTGAAACGCCCCCCGGTCACGAAACGACCAGATATAGAGCTTCAAGGACTTGAGTTCTACGCAGCGCTCGTCGGGGACGTATTCCAGCGTCAGCGTGGCGAAGTCGGGCTGCCCCGTCGTGGGGCACAGACACGTGAATTCCGGGATCTCCATCCTGATCGTGTAGTCTCGCTCCGGCGCCGGGTTGGGAAAGGTCTCCAGGCCCGTTCCCGGGCG
>DATHZW010000188.1:0-3150 GCA_035458405.1 Steroidobacteraceae bacterium
AGGAGTAGAAGCGGCGAAACTCGTCGCGGCGCGTGAACAGCCTGACCTCGGTCCGTTCGTACAGGTTGACGATGCCCCGGACGATGCGGATCAGCTCCGGCACGCTGGCCTGGAACAACTCGTTGCGCGGGTAAACCTCGAGCGCGTTCATCACGGCCTTGCCGTCGTGGCTGGACGGCGCCAGCCCGAAGTGCGCAATGACGCGCTGGACCTTCTGCCGCAGCAACGGGATGTCGCGCGGACTGCTGCTGTAGGCCGTGGAGGTCCACAGGCCGACGAACCTGCGTTCGCCGCTCACCTGGCCGCGCTCGTTGAAGGTCTTGATCCCCACGTAATCGAGGTGGGTTGCGCGGTGTACCGTCGAGATCGAGTTGGCCTTGGTGATCAGCAACAGCTCCTTGGAGCGGGCGAAATCGCGGATGTCGCCGGCGAGCACCACCGGCTTGGCGGCGTCCGCCCGCTTGCGGCCCGGACGCAGCAGCCCGAGGCCGGTCGCGACGACGGGCGTGAGCAGGTCGTGGGTCCGGCCGCGCTTCAGGCGGTATTCGCGGTAGCCCAGCAGCGTGAAGTGGTTGTCTTCCATCCACTCGAGCAGCGCCTTCGCCTCGGCGGCCTCGCCGGCCGGAACCGGCGGCGGGTTCGACTCGATCTCGGCGGCGATGTCGCGCGCCCGCTGCCGCATCGGCATCCAGTCGCCGGTGGCGCAGCGGACGTCCTCGAGCGACTCGAGCAGCTTCTGCCGCAGGGCGTCGATCGCCGCGGGGTCGTTCAGCCGCTCGATCTCGATCAGCTGCCAGGACTCGGCCAGGGCGTTCGCCGGTGCATCGTCCAGGAAGTGTCCCGTCAGGCGGCCGCGCGCGTCGCGGGTCACCGACAGCACCGGGTGGGCGATTAAATAGACCTTGTAGCCGCCCTGCGTGAAGACGATGCCCACGGAATCGACCAGGAAGGGCATGTCGTCCGTGGCCAGCGCGATGACCGTGTGCTCGGAGGCGAAGCCGTCGCGGCCGGCGTCGGGATTGAAGACTTCGACGAGGGACTCGCCCGGCCGGCGCCTGGCGGCCACGCGCAGGTGCGCAAGCGCCGCGCCGGCCAGGTTGTCGGTGGTCCGTGTCGCGAGGTCGGACTCGGAGACGCCGTGGTAGTACGCGCG
The DNA here is from genome assembly GCA_035458405.1 of Steroidobacteraceae bacterium. Classification (GTDB taxonomy): domain Bacteria; phylum Pseudomonadota; class Gammaproteobacteria; order Steroidobacterales; family Steroidobacteraceae; genus SG8-30. The sequence goes on from DATHZW010000188.1 coordinate 1,154, forward strand.
GACGAGGTCCCGGGCGTCGACCGGCGCCTTGCGCGGCGCCAGCCTGCCGGCTCGTGCCGCGATGCCCTCGATGATCTTCAGGCGTGCGGTCGGGACGTTGCCAAGCATGGGTGTTCCTTTGAGCCCCTCATCCCCGGCGTGCAGCGCGCGCCCGGGAGGAAATGGCGGGAGTCGGGGGAAAATGAAAGATGGACAATTATATGATCAGAGGCCGGCGCCCGAATCTGCGGGATTTCCCACACTGGACAGGCGGCGGCGTGTCGCACTGCCTCAGGGCCCGTCGCCGGCCGGGATGGCCCGCGCCCGATCCAGCAGCCGGGTCAGCGCCCCGTCCAGCAGGCGAAGTTCCTCCGGCGTCAGGGCCTTGACGAGTTCGCGCTCGTAATGCAGCGCCCAGGGCGCGATGCGGCGGTACAGCTCGCCGCCCTCCGCCGACAGCTCGAGCTGCGAGCGGCGGCGGTCCGTGGCGGTCTGGCGACGCCTGAGGCGCCGGTGGCGCAACAGGCGGGCCACGGCGCGGCTGACGGCGACCTTGTCCATGCCGGTGCGGTCCGCCACCTCGGCCGCGGACAGGCCCGGGGCGTGCGCCAGGACCGCCATCACCCGCCATTCCGGGATGGTCATGTCGTGTCGCGTCGAATAGGCGTCGGCGATCGCGGCGGAGACGGTGTTCGCGAGCAGCGACAGCCGATAGGGCAGGAAGCGCTCCAGGTGCAGTTCGTCGTCGCCGGCTTGCGGTGCGGGCATGAAACCATCCTTGCCACACGGTCTGGCCGCGTGATTATAATGGTTGCAATTGTAACTAAAAGTGGCGGCCGCGTCCGGGCGGCCACGACAGGGACATGGATCCATGGCAGACCTCTTCGAAAACCCGATGGGCACCGACGGCTTCGAATTCGTCGAGTACACCGCGCCGGATCCGGAGCTGCTGCGCAGCCTGTTCGAGCGGATGGGCTTCCCGGTGGTGGCCCGGCATCGCCGCAAGAACGTGACCCTGCACCGGCAGGGGGACGTGAACTTCATCATCAACGCCGAGTCCGCCGGGTTCGGCCAGCAGTTCGCCGCGGCGCATGGGCCGTCGGCCTGTGCGATGGCGTTCCGCGTCAGGGATGCGGCCAAGGCCTACGAACGGGCCCTGGATCTCGGCGCCGAGCCGGGTCCCGGCACCGCCGGGCCGATGGAGCTGAACATCCCGAGCATCCGCGGAATCGGCGGCAGCCTGATCTACCTGGTGGATCGCTACGGCGACTCGACGATCTACGACGTCGACTTCCTGCCCGTCGCCGCCCCGCCCGGCATCCAGCCCGCCGGGCTGACGCTGATCGACCACCTGACGCACAACGTGCAGCGCGGCAACATGAACGTCTGGGCGGGTTTCTACGAGAAGCTGTTCAACTTCCGCGAGATCCGCTACTTCGACATCGAGGGCAAGAAGACGGGGCTGTTCAGCCGCGCCATGACCAGCCCCTGCGGCAAGATCCGGATCCCGATCAACGAATCGCAGGATGACAAGAGCCAGATCGAGGAATACCTCCGCGAGTACCAGGGCGAGGGCATCCAGCACATCGCGCTGGCGACCGACGACATCTACGCGTCCGTCGATGCGCTGCGCGCCAACGGGGTCGTGTTCCAGGAAACGCCGGCAACCTACTATGAGGGCGTCGACGCCCGGGTCACGGGCCACGGCGAGGACCTGGCCGAACTGCAGAGCCGCAACATCCTGATCGACGGTTCCGAGCAGGAAGGCATCCTCCTGCAGATCTTCACGCAGAACGTCATCGGCCCGATCTTCTTCGAGATCATCCAGCGCAAGGGCAACGAAGGCTTCGGCGAGGGTAACTTCAAGGCCCTGTTCGAATCGATCGAGCTGGACCAGGAGCGGAGAGGAGTGATTTGAGAGTGAGTTGTGAGTTGTGAGTTGTAAGAAGGCAATAGCGGCTTTACGACTCACCACTCACGGATCACGATTTCGGACTATCCGCTATCCGCTATCCGCT
>DATHZW010000189.1:0-22321 GCA_035458405.1 Steroidobacteraceae bacterium
TGGCGCTCGGCGCCTCGCTGGCGCTGGACGCCGAGAATGCGCTGCGGGCGGACCTGGCCCGCTGCGGCCAGTCGACGGCTTGCGCGGCACGCTACCCGGGGCTCGCGGCAGACTTCGACGCGCTGCGGGCCCGGCTCGCCGATCGGCCCGTGACCGTCACGATTCCCGATCCCGTCACCGCCGAGCCGCGCGAGATCGCCTTTGGCGGCGGACACCTCGCGCTCGTCACGCGCATGCTCATCTACTCGGACAGCACCGCCGCGCTGCTGCCCTTGTTCATCCACGAGGCCCTGGCCAGGGACAACTTCGTGCCGCTGGCCGCCCAGGCCGAGATGTTGCAGCAGCAGCTCGAGGGCGCGCTGGCCTATGGCATGCACAATGCGGTCGTTTGCAGCGAGGACCTGCCGTTTCTGGATCGCGCGTCGCTCGACCACGACGCCCTGGACAGGTCCTTCCTGGGCAGCGTGATGCTCGATGGGCTGACCGCGATGTGCGAGGTCTGGCCCCGCGGAGTCGTCGATGCGGACCTGAAGGAGCCTTTGCGCTCGGCGGTGCCGGCGCTGCTGCTGTCGGGTGAGTTCGACCCGGTCACGCCGCCGGTTTACGCGGCCGCCGCCGCCGCCGGATTCAGCGATCATGCCGAGATCGTGTTCAGGGGCCAGGGCCACATCCAGCTGGGCCTGAAATGCGCCCAGTCGCTGGTCCGCCATTTCCTCGACGCCGGCACGGCCGCCGGCCTCGACACGCGCTGCGTCGACACGGTCGAGGCCGCCCCCTTCTTCGTCAACTTCAACGGGGGGGCGCCGTGATCGAAGTCCAGGGCCTCGCCAAGCGCTTCGGTCCCGTCGAAGCCGTCCGCGAGGTCAGCTTCAGCGCCGCCGACGGCCGGATCACCGGCCTGCTCGGGCCCAATGGCGCCGGCAAGTCGACGACCCTGCGGATGCTCTATACCGTGCTGCGGCCCGACGCCGGCAGCGCCCGGATCGACGGCACGGACGTCGTCGCCGACCCGCTGGCGGCGCGCCGGTCCATCGGCGTGCTGCCGCATTCCGCCGGCATCTACCGGCAGCTCACGGCGCGCGAGAACATCCGCTTCTACGGCGAGCTGCACGGCCTCGCCCCGGCGCTGCTGCGTCGACGCATCGACGAACTGGTCGGGCGGCTCGACATGACCGAGTTCGCCGATCGGCGGGCCGACGGCTTCTCGCAGGGCCAGCGCATCAAGGTCGCGCTGGCCCGCGCCCTGGTGCACTCACCGCGCAACGTGCTCCTCGACGAACCCACCAACGGACTGGACGTGATGGCGACCCGTGCGCTGCGGGAGCTGATCCGCGGCCTGAGGGCGGAGGGCCACTGCGTGCTGTTCTCCAGCCACGTGATGCAGGAGGTCGCCGCGCTCTGCGACGACGTGGTGATCATCGACCACGGCCGGGTCGCGGCAAGCGGGTCGCCGGCGGCGCTCCAGGCGCGTTTCGGCGGCGCCAGCCTGGAAGAGACCTTTGTCCGCGTCCTCGGTGAGCGGGAGGGCCTGGCATGATCCCGACCCTCGCGGCCGTATTCCGCAAGGAGCTGCTCGAGACGCTGCGCGACCGGCGCGCGCTGCTGTCCAGCCTGGTGATGGGCCCGCTGTTCGCGCCGCTGTTGTTCATCGGCATGCTGGCGATCTCGCTGGACCGCTCGGTCAGCGCCCTCGACGAGGCGGTCGCGGTCACCGTCAGCGGCGCGGAGCGCGCGCCGAACCTCGTCCGGTTCCTGCGGGAGCAGGGCTTCGACCTGAGCTTGCGCGACGGTCTGGACGCGGAGCTGCGCCGGTGGATCGAGGACGACTCCGAACTGGTCGTCATGGCGGTCCCGGATGGCTTCGGCGAGCGGTTCGCCGGCGGCCGGCCCGCCCGCGTGCTGGTTTACGCCGACGGCTCGAACAGCAAGGCCGAGCGTCGAGCAGACCGCCTGCGCGCGGCCATCGGCGGCTATTCCGGGGCGCTGGCCTCGCTGCGCCTGCAGGCGCGCGGGATCTCGCCGCTGGTGGCGCAGCCGGTCGTCGTCGACGACGTCGACGTGTCCACGCCGGCGGCTCGTGCGACGCTGGTGCTCGGCATGTTGTCCTACCTGATCCTGCTGGTGACGCTGGTCGGCGGGATGTACCTGGCCATCGACGCGACGGCCGGCGAACGCGAGCGCGGTTCGCTCGAGCCGCTGCTGACGATGCCCGTGCCGCGCGCGCAGCTGATCTACGGCAAGGTCCTGGCCGCGGCATTCTTCATGTCGGTGGCGCTCGCGCTGGTCACGACGACCCTCGCCCTGTCCATCCGCCAGCTGCCGCTCGAGACCATCGGCATGTCGGCCAACTTCGGGCCGGGCGTGGCGCTCGGCGTGTTCCTGTCCACGCTGCCTTTCGTCACGGTCGGGGCGGCGCTGCTGACGGTGGTCGCGTCCTTCACGCGCAGTTACAAGGAGGCGCAGACCTGGCTCGGCGTCCTGATGCTGGTCCCGACGCTGCCGATCGCGGTGGCCGGGGTGCTCGGCATCAAGGCGAACGCGGCGCTGATGGCCGTGCCCAGCCTGTCGCAGCACCTGCTGATCCAGGGCTTCCTGCGCGGCGACCCGTTGCCAACGGGCTACGCGGCGATCTCGGTCGCGAGCACGCTGGCCCTCGGCGGGCTGCTGACCTGGATTGCGGGCCGGCTGTACCAGCGCGAAAGGATCCTGGGGTAGCGGCAGCGGCAGGCGGCTGATCCCGGCGAAATCGCCGGTGCCGCCGGCCGCGCCGCGCGAATTCAGTAAACTGTGCCCATGGCGGCGACTGCCTACGACGAAATGCGCGACGGCGAAGGCCGCGTGCGCAGCCACTACCGGGAGTTCGACGCCTGGCTGGCCGGCATGCCCGCGAATCGTCTCGCGCAGAAGCGCGCGGAGGCGGACAGCCTGTTCCGCCGCACCGGGATCACCTTCGCGGTCTACGGCGAGGAGGCCGGGGCCGAGAGGCTCATCCCCTTCGACGTCGTCCCGCGCATCATCACCGCGGCCGAATGGCAGAAGCTGTTCAACGGCCTGACCCAGCGCGTCAAGGCGCTGAACGCGTTCATCGCCGACATCTACCACGACCAGGACATCCTCAAGGATGGCCGCATCCCGCCCGAGCAGGTGCTGTGCAACACGCAGTACCGGCCCGAGATGCAGGGTATCGAGGTTCCGGGCGACGTGTACGCCCACATCGCCGGCGTCGACGTGGTCCGCGCCGGCGCGGGCGAATTCTACGTGCTCGAGGACAACCTGCGCGTGCCGTCGGGCGTGTCCTACATGCTCGAAGACCGCAAGGTCATGATGCGGCTGTTTCCCGAGCTGTTCGCGCGCTACCGGGTGGAGCCCGTCCAGCACTACCCGGACATCCTGCTCGACAACCTGCGCAGCGTCGCGCCGCCCGGCGTGCGCGAGCCGACCGTCGCGCTGCTGACGCCCGGGTCGCACAACAGCGCCTACTTCGAGCATGCGTTCCTGGCGCAGCAGATGGGCATCGAGCTGGTCGAGGGCCAGGACCTGGTCGTTCGTGACGGCTTCGTCTTCATGCGCACGACGCGCGGGCCGGTGCGCGTGCACGTCATCTACCGGCGCGTCGACGACGATTTCCTCGATCCGCTGGCGTTCCGGCCCGACTCGATGCTCGGCGTCCCGGGCCTGCTGGCGGCCTGCCGCGCCGGGCAGGTCACGATCACCAACGCCATCGGCACCGGCGTGGCCGACGACAAGTCCATCTATCCGTACGTCCCGGACATGATCCGCTTCTACCTCGACGAGGAGCCGATCATCGACAACGTGCCGACGCGCATGCTGCGGCGGCCGGAGGACCTGGCCTACGCGCTGGCGCACCTCGACGAGCTGGTCGTGAAGGAAGTCCACGGCGCCGGCGGCTACGGCATGCTGGTGGGACCGAAGGCGAGCCGCGCCGAGATCGAGCGTTTTCGCGGCCTGATCAAGGCGCACCCGGAGCGCTACATCGCGCAACCGACGCTGGCCCTGTCCACCTGCCCGACCTTCGTCGAGGAGGGCGTGGCGCCACGGCACATCGACCTGCGGCCCTTCGTGCTGTCCGGCGGGGACGTGCGCGTCGTTCCCGGCGGCCTGACCCGGGTCGCATTGCGCGCCGGCTCGCTGGTGGTCAACTCGTCGCAGGGCGGCGGCACCAAGGACACCTGGGTGCTGGAAAACTGATGCTCAGCCGCACCGCCGACCACCTCTACTGGATGTCGCGCTATACGGAGCGCGCCGAGAACCTCGCCCGCATGCTGCAGGTCAACGTCCGCGTGGCGCTGCTGCAGCGGCAGGCGGGCGAGCACGACACCTCCTGGGGCGCGACGCTCGCCATGATCGGCCAGCTGGAGGCTTTCCGCGAACGCCACGAGGTCGTGACCCCGGAGCGGGTCGTGCAGTTCCTCGCATTTGACGAGGGCAATTCCGGCAGCATCGTCCGCGACCTGCGCGCCGCCCGCGAGAATGCCCATGCGGTGCGCGGCACGCTGACTTCCGAGCAATGGGAGACCATCAATTCCACCTGGCTGGAGCTGCGCGAACTCAAGCTGCAGGACCCCTCGACCGACGAGCTGATCGAGTTCCTGGAATGGGTCAAGTTCCGTTCGCACCTGGTGCGCGGCGTCACGCACGGCACGATGCTGCGGGACGAGGGCTTCGACTTCACGCGCCTCGGCACGTTCCTGGAGCGCGCCGACAACACCGCGCGCATCCTCGACGTGCAACTGCGGCTGCTGGCTCCCGATGGGGTCAGCCAGGCGACCCCGGCCGATTACTACAAGTACTCGGCGCTGCTGGCCTCCGTGTCGGCTTTCGAGATCTACCGGCGCGTCTATCGGGACCGCATCACGCCGGCGCGCGTGGCCGAGCTGCTGATCCTGCGCGAGGACATGCCGCGCTCGCTGCACCGCTGCATGAACGAGCTGGTGCTTCACCTCGACGCCGTCGCCAACGACCAGTCGGCGGAAACGCTCAGGCGCGCCGGCGCGCTGCGGTCCACGCTGCGCTACGGCCGCATCGACCTGCTCCTCGAGGAGGGCCTGCACGAGTTCCTGACGACGTTCCTGCTGCGCGTAAGGGACATAGGCCGGCGCATCGCCGAGGACTTCCTCGTTTCCACCACGAGTTGAACCATGCTGCTGTCCATACGCCACGAGACCGTCTATCGCTACAGCCGCAGGGTTGACCACTCCGTGCAGGTCGTGCGCCTGACGCCCAGGCCGGAGCCCGGGCAGCGCACGCTTCGCTGGAAGCTCAGCTCGCCCGGCCGGCAGGTCGAGCAGGTGGACGCTTTCGGCAACGTTGCCCACCTCGTGACCGTGGACGAGGCCATCACCGAGATCCGCCTGCTTGCCGAGGGTCAGGTGGACACCATCGACACGGAGGGTTTCCTGCCGACCGAGGAAGGCGGCCTGTCGCCGCTCGCGTACCTGGCGGAAACGCCCCTGACGGAGCCGGACCCGGCCATTCGCGACTTCGCCTCACGCTGGCCGGCCGAGTCGCTCCGCGAGCCCGCGTCGCTGGTCGAGCTGGCCGCTTCGATCCGCGCCGCGGTGGTCTGGGAGCCGGGCATCACGACGGTCGAGCATGATGCGGCCCAGGCGCTGGCCCTGGGCCGCGGGGTCTGCCAGGACCACGCCCATGTCTTCGCGTCGATCTGCCGGCTGCGGCGCATACCGGTGCGCTACGTCAGCGGCTACCTGCACACCGGGGAATCCAGCTTCGCGAGCCACGCCTGGGTCGACGCCTGGCTTGGCGCGGAGCGCGGCTGGTTCAGCATCGACATCACCAACAGCGTGCCCGCGGGCTCGAATCACTGCCGGCTGGCCGTCGGTCGCGACTACCTGGACGCCGGGCCGGTGCGCGGCGTGCGCCGCGGCGGCGGCGACGAGGACATGCAGGTCGACGTGCAGGTCTCCGGCGAGCCGGCCCCGGCGGAGCGGCTCTCGCGGCGTGAACGGCAGCAATGACCGCTATATACCGGGGCCCGGCTCCGCGGCTAGCATCGCGCTGGCGGTGTTTACCCATCCCCAAGGGAATTCCATGACCTACTGCGTCGGCATGCTGCTTGATGCGGGCCTGGTGATGATCGCCGACTCCCGGACCAACGCCGGGGTCGACAACATCAGCACGTTCCGCAAGGTGACCGTCTTCGAACGTGCCGGCGACCGCGTGTTCGTGCTGATGACCGCGGGCAACCTCTCGCTCGCGCAGTCCGTGATCAGCCTGATCAACGAGGCGCTGGAAGCCCCCGAGGGACAGGCCAACCTGTTCAACGTCACCAACATGTTCGAGGCCGCGCGCTGCGTCGGCGACGCGATCCGCGCGGTGCACGGTCGCGACGCGGAGGCGCTTGAGGCCTTCAAGATGGACTTCAACGTCTCGATGATCCTCGGCGGCCAGATCCGCGGCGAAGCGCCGCGGATGTTCAACGTCTACCCCGCCGGCAACTTCATCGAGGCGACCGAGGAGACCTGCTATTTCCAGATCGGCGAGTTCAAGTACGGCAAGCCGATCATCGACCGCGTGATCAACCGGCAGGTGCGGCTGCAGCGGGCGGCGAAGTGCGGCCTGGTCTCGATGGACTCGACCATTCGCTCGAACCTGACGGTCGGGATGCCGATCGACGTCGTGACGGTCAGGACCGACGAGCTGCGCGTCAGCAGCCACAAGGTCATAGAGGCCGACGACGCGTACTTCGAACTGGTGCGGGCCAGCTGGAGCGATGCGCTGATCCAGGCGTTCCGCGACCTCCCGGATCCCGACTGGCTGTGACGGCCGGGGCGCCGGGGCGCGTGCCTGGCAGCTAGTCCGGCGTCTTGTTTTCAGGCACGAACGTCGGCAACACCGTCGGCAGCGTGAAATCCGGCGGCGGCTTGTGCGTGAACAGCGCCGGCAGGACGGTCGTGACGAACGCGTACACGATCAGGCCGCCGAACAGCCACGAAGGAATGTCGTACTCGTCTCGCAGTATCCCGGCGATGACCAGCGTGAACACCAGCGTCGGCAGCATCGGCACGGCCACCTTCATGGCCGCCCGCAGCGGCTCCTTGAGCGCCAGGCGCCGGTGCAGCGCGACCGTCAGGAGGCGGACGGGAACCGCGCAGGCCACCATCGCCAGGCCCGCCAGCAGGGCTTCCATCGAGAAATCGTCGCGCTTGAGCTCGATTCCCGCGTGGAAGAAATAGAAGGGCACCAGCAGCGAGGCCAGCGCCTCGACCGCGTGCAGCATGTTGTCGGACTGCATCGATGGCATGTGGGCACGGAAGTTCTGCGCGACCACGCCGACGATGAAAGCGCCCACCAGGTAGTACACGCCAAGGTTCCTGGTGACCAGTGCGCAGGCGGCGGCAACGATGACCAGGAAGGCGAAATCGCTCTTGGGCGCGTACGGCAGGACGACGCGGGCGAAGGCCGTGAACATCAGCGGCAGCACCAGGATCATGGCCACCAGCACCAGGGTGCTGAGGGCCAGGGACTCGACGCTCTCCGACTTCAGCGTGAAGAACATCGCCGCCAGCGCGACCATCTCGACCGCGATCGCCTTGGAGCGGATCCAGAAGCGGTCGCCCTCGTTTTTTGCCAGGCTGTCCAGCGCGTCGAGAATGAACCCGGTGGACGGCGTCAGCAGGGCGAGCGACACCAGGATCGCCGGGCGCCATTCGAACGACAGCCCGCGAACCAGCGCCCAGGCGACGCCGCCGACCAGGACGACGCGAATGACGATGTGCTGGATCAGCACCGGCGCGCCCTTGCGCAGGTCGGGGAAATTGACCTCGAGGCCGGCGAACAGGAACAGGGAGACGATGCCGAGGGTGGAAAGCAGCGAGATCGTCTCGTCGCCATGGAACAGACCGAGGCCCAGGCTCGCGGCGGCGCCCAGCACGAATGCCGTGATCGCGGTAGGCACCCCCCAGCGCTGCAGGATCCGCGGCACGACGAACAGCCCGAACAGGAGCCCCACGTAGGCGATCTCGCTGGTCAGGTTGATGCTAGAGAAATCCAGGTCCATGCTCGCTCCCCGGCCCGCGCGGCGCTGCTGGCGGCATTGCCTGCCGGCGGCCGTATTGTATCGGCCTCGTCGCCCCGCCGGCGGGTTGCGTCGCCGGTCCTTGTTTGTGATCCTGCCGCAGCCCGATTCAATCGCTGGAGCGCCCAGATGACGGATGCGGATCGCCGGTTGCGCCGCGCAACGCCGGGAGACGCCGCGCTGCTGGCCGGACTGATCGACCTGGCCGGCGAGGGGATTCCTTCGTACCTGTGGAGCGAGCAGGCCGCTCCCGCCGAGTCCGCGCTGGCGGTCGGCGCCCGCCGCGCCGCGCGGGACGAAGGAGGATTCAGCTACCGCAATGCCTGGATCCTCGAGCACGCCGGCGGTTGTGCGGGAATGCTGCTTGGCTACGTGCAACCGGATCCTTACGAAACAGGCCGACTCGAGGACTTGCCGCCAGTGCTGCGGCCGCTGGTCGAACTGGAAGCCCTGCGTCCCGGCAGCTGGTACGTCAATGCCGTCGCCGTGCCTGCCGGGTGCCGCGGGCTCGGCCATGGATCGGCGCTGATGGCTCACGCCCTGCGGCTCGCCGCGGCGGCCCATTGCAGGGAACTGAGCCTGATCGTGGCCGAGCAGAACCTCGCTGCGGTCGCCCTCTACCGCCGCCTCGGCTACGCTGCGGTTGCCCGCCGCCCGGTGGTCGCCGTTCCGGGCTTCAGCCATGGCGGCGACTGGGTCCTGATGACGCGCCCGACGGAGGCCCGGTGATCCTCCGCCGGGCCCGGGTTCGCCGCTTGCCGCGACCCCCCGCCGTCTGGGATGCTGGCCTCGTCGGCTTCACCCATGCGCTGTCGTCACGTTGCGCGGCCCCGGCGGAGTTGAACCCGGCGACCGGGAACGCGTCAAAGCGATGTGGAGGACCACGGATGAAGAACGGGTTGAGGACGCTGATCGTGCTGTCGGCCGCGTTGCTGTCGGCCGGCCCTGCCGTCGCTCAGGTCTACAGCGTGCCGATGAAGGGTCTCGGCAACGAATGGGTGAAACAGCTCACGCTCAAGGGCACGATGGAGTGGGAGTGGATCGAGACCTATCCCGACCAGGTGTTCTTCGCGACCCGGCAGGAAGCCAAGCGGGACGGCGACATCGCCACCATGTGGATGCGGATCGAATACGAGCAGGCCCGCAGCCCGGGTCCGCACCGGAGCGCCCTCAGCCGCGACCAGTGGGACTGCAAGCAGAAGCGCCGCGCCAACGTCGGCACCTTCTTCTTTCACTGGAACAACCTCGAGGACGACGATCCCGAGCATTCCAACGCCATGATGCTCAGCTGGGAGGCGATCGAGCCCGGCACCCTGGCCCAGACGCTGCTGGAGTTTGCCTGCGGCATCACGCCGGTCCAGGAACTCGTCGATCCCGCCAAGCCTGCCGGCGGGAAACGCTAGGCGAGCACCCCCGCCACCAGCGCCGGGGCCGGCTGACCAGGCTGTATACTTCCGCCCGAAGTCCGTGCGGGTTGCCCGTGCGGCCGGCCGTGGCATACCGAGACCTCCCCTGCGGTCATTACTTCCTCCCGGGGGGTTCCGCTCGGGCGCGGCAGGGACCACAATCGCGGGGCCCAAAACCATAAGACGGGAAATGACCGCATGAAGCTGCTGTCCGTCCTGATGCCGCGCGAGCGGTACTTCTTCACGCTTTTCAATCGCCACGCCAGCCTCGTCGTCGAGGGCAGCAAGGCCCTGATCGAGATGCTGGACGCCTACGACAAGGACGGTCAGCGCGAGGACTGGGTCAGGAAGATCCAGTCCATCGAGCATGCCGCCGACGACGTCACGCGGGAAACCGTGTCGTTGATGCACAGTACCTTCGTCACGCCCTTCGATCGCGACCAGATCAACAAGCTGATCTCGCGCATGGACGACATCCTGGACCTGATCCAGGACACGGCCGAGTCCATGCTTCTCTACGACGTCCACCACGTCACGCCCGAGGCCGCGCACCTCGCCAACCTGGTCGACCTGTGCGCCGGCCGCGTCCAGGTGGCCGTCGGCCTGTTGTCGTCCATGGACAACGGTCCGGAGATCCTCAAGGTCTGCCTGGAGATCGACGGCCTGGAAAGCGACGCCGACCGGGTCATGCGCGATGCCATTTCCGGCCTTTTCCGCGAGGAGGCCGACGTCCGCGAGCTGGTGAAACTCAAGGCCGTGTATGAGCTGCTCGAGACGACCACCGACAAGTGCCACGTTGTCGGCAAGGTGATCGAAGGCGTCGTGCTCGAGAACGGCTGATCGTGGACGCATCAACCCTTACGCTGACCCTGATCGTGCTGGTCGCGATCGCGCTCGTGTTCGACTTCATGAACGGCTTCCACGACGCCGCCAACTCGATCGCGACCATCGTGTCCACCGGCGTGCTCAAGCCGCACCAGGCGGTTGCCTGGGCGGCCTTCTTCAACTTCATCGCCATTGCGCTGTTCGAGATGAAGGTCGCGGCCACCGTGGGCAAGGGCATCGTGAGTCCGGACGCGGTGGACAACCAGCTGATTTTCGGCGCCCTGATCGGCGCAATCGCCTGGAACGTCATCACCTGGTACTACGGCCTGCCGTCGAGTTCTTCCCACGCGCTGATCGGCGGCATGATCGGCGCGACCATCGCCAAGGCCGGCATCGCGCCGCTGCTCATGCCGGGCATCGTCAAGACCTCCACCTTCATCTTCGTCGCGCCGCTGCTGGGCATGCTGCTGTCGAGCCTGATCATCGTGGGCGTCTCCTGGCTGTGCCGCCGCCGCTCGCAGCGCATGACGGACCGCTGGTTCCGGCGGCTGCAGCTGGTTTCCTCGGCGCTTTACAGTGTCGGTCACGGCAGCAACGACGCGCAGAAGACCATGGGCATCATCTGGCTGCTGCTGATCGCGGCCGGCGTCACCACCCGCGATCACCTGCCCGGCTGGGTGGTGGTGTCCTGCTTCGCCGCCATCGCTCTGGGTACGCTGTTTGGCGGCTGGCGCATCGTCAAGACGATGGGCCAGCGCATCACCAAGCTGAAGCCGGTCGGCGGCTTCGCCGCGGAGACCGGCGGCGCAATGTCCCTGTTCCTGGCCAGCGGCCTGGGTATCCCGGTCTCGACCACGCATACGATCACCGGATCGATCATCGGCGTCGGCAGCGCGCAGCGCACCCGGGCCGTGCGCTGGGGGGTCGCCGGCAACATCGTGATCGCCTGGATCATCACCATCCCCGCCTCGGCGCTGCTTGCGGCGCTTGCATGGTGGCTGGGCGGCTGGCTGTTCTGAACATGCCGAGCGACTCTTCGCCCGGAGAACTCGCCAAGGCCCATGCGCTGTCGCCCCGGTATTACCTGGGCGAGGAAATGCTGCAGTGCGATCTCGAACTCGTCTTCGCGCGCAGCTGGCAGCTGCTCGCGCAAGAGAGCCGGCTCGGCGCCAACGGCGATCACGTGGTGGCCGAAGTCGGCAAGACGCCCGTCCTGATCGTGCGCGGCGCCGACGCCCGGCTGCGCGCCTTCGCCAACGTGTGCCGCCACCGGGCCGGCCCGCTGGCGCTGTGCGACGGCCGGGGCGCGCGGGCGTTGCACTGCAAGTATCACGGCTGGACCTACGACCTGGACGGCCGGCTGCGTCATGCGCCGGAAATGGGCAGCGCCGAGGACTTCGAGGCTGCGGACATCCGCCTGCCGGAATTCCGGGTCGCCAGCTGGCAGGGACTCGTGTTCGTCGCGCTGGACCGGGAGACGCCGCCGCTGGAGGCCGTCTACGACGGCATCGCCCGGCGCATCGCGCCCATCGACCTGTCCGCGATGGAATTCGTGCGCGGCGACGCCTACGACATCGGCTGCAACTGGAAGGTGTACGTCGACAACTTCCTCGAGGGCTACCACCTGCCCTACGTCCATCCCGGGCTGAGCAAGGTCCTGGACTACCGCGCCTACCATACCGAGCTGTCGCCCTGGCATTCGCTGCAGCACTCGCCGCTGAGGCCCAATGCCGGCGTCTACGGCGACGGCGAGGCCTTCTACTACTTCGTCTATCCGAACGTCATGCTCAACATCATGCCGGGCCGGCTGCAGGTCAACCGCATCCTGCCGGCGGGTCCCGACCGCTGCAGGGTCGAGTTCGACTACTACTACGCGCCCGATCCGGAGGCGCGCGCACGGATCGGCCGCGACCTTGAGTTCAGCGACGAGATACAGCAGGAAGACATCGCGATCTGCGAGGCCGTGCAGCGCGGCCTCGCCTCCGGCCAGTACCAGCCCGGCCGCTTGTGCCCGCGCCGCGAGAGCGGCCTCTGGCACTTCCACAACCTGTTGCGGGACGCCTATTCGAGGCCAGCGGTGGCGCCCGTTTGAGCGGCAAGGCGCCCGTGGGTCGTGAGCTGGGCCCCTGGATGGCCACGGCGCTGGTCGTGGGCAACGTCATCGGCATGGGAATCTTCATGCAGCCCGCGTCGTTGGCGCCCTACGGCTTCAACGCCTTCATCGCCTGGATATTGACCGTCGCCGGCTGCGGGGCGCTGGCGCTGGTGTTCGCGATGCTGGCACGACGGCTGCCCCACGCGGACGGGCCGCTCGGCTACATGCGCGAAACGCTGGGCGAGGGGGCGGCGTTCGCGGCTCTGTGGTGCTACTGGGTTTCCGTCTGGGTCACCAACGCGGCGCTCGCCGTGGCGGTGACGGGCTACGCGGCCGTGGTCTTCCCCCCGCTGGCGGCCCTGCCGTCCGCCGCAGTGGCGATCGGCATGCTGTGGCTCTTCATCGCCGTCAACCTGCTCGGCGTCAGGACCGGAGGGGGGGTGCAGGTGGCGACCACCCTTCTGAAGATCGTGCCGCTCCTGCTCGTCATGGTGCTGGGCCTGTGGCTGTTGGTCACCGAGCCCGCCGCCTACGTCGCCAACCTGCCCACGACACCCGTCTCCCTGCCGGCAACGCTGAGCGCGTCGAGCATCGCGCTGTTCGCGATGCTCGGTCTCGAATCGGCCGCCGTCCCGGCAGGGCGCGTGCGGGACCCCGAGCGCACCATCCCGCGCGCGACCCTCCTCGGTACCCTGGTCACGGCCGGAATCTACCTGGCGGTCACCGCCATCGCGCTGCTGCTGGTGCCCCAGGACAGCCTGGCGCAATCCACCGCACCCTTCATCGACGTGCTGAATCGCCTGATCGGCGCCGGCAACGGCCGCTGGCTCGCCTTGTTCGTCGTCATCAGCGGCCTCGGCTGCCTGAATGGCTGGACGCTGCTGGTCGGCGAGATTACCCGGACGCTCGGCGCCCGGGGGCTGCTGCCCGCGGCGCTGGGGCGCAACAACCGCCGCGGCGCGCCCGCCGCGGCGCTGATCCTGACCGGTCTGCTGGCGACCGGCGTCACCCTGATGAACTACAGCAGGTCGCTCGTCGAGGGCTTCACCTTCCTGAGCGTGGTCGTCACCGCCGCCAATCTCCCGCTCTACCTGTTCTGTGCGGGCGCGCTCCTGGTCCTGTGGCGGCGCGGCCCGGCGCTGCTGCCTCGCGCCGCCTGGCTCGCGGGGCTGGCGGGGGCCGCGTATTCGGTGTTCGCCTTCGTCGGCGTGGGGCTGGAGGCCTTCCTCTGGGCGCTCGTGCTGGTCTCCGCCGGAATCCCCCTCTACGGCTGGCGCCGCCTGCGCCGGCCGGCCGCGACGCCGTCGGGGCCGCCGGCCTGACCGGCGACCGGTGCAACGACTAAAGTTTTTTCACTATCGGCCGGATGATCGTTAAGATTCCCCGACGAAGTCTCGGACTGAACCAGCATGAGCGGCGCCCCCGGCCCGGTCGGTACCCTTGAAGTAGCCCTGGCCCATGCCGAGCGGCTGCTGGCGGCTGAACCCGCCCTGGCAGCGGAGCAAGCCACCGAGATCCTCACCGCTGTCCCCGGGCAGCCGGTGGCCACCCTGCTGCTCGGCATCTCCAGGCGGCTGACCGGCGACGTCGCCGATGCGATAGCCGTGCTGGAAACGCTGGCTGCCTCGCAGCCCGGCTGGGCGGCCGCCCACCATGAGCACGGCCTCGCTCTGGCCGCCGCCGGCCGCGGCGAGGACGCCGTAGCCGCGCTCCGGCGCGCCGTCGCGCTCAAGCCCGACATGCCGGACGCCTGGCGCGCGCTGGCGGATCACCTGGCCGCCATGGGCGACGCGGCTGGCGCCGACGCCGCCAATGCCCAGCACATCCGGTTCTCCAGCCGGGACCCGCGCTTGCTGGAGGCGGGCGTCGCGCTATGCGAGAACCGGATCCCGGACGCGGAGGCGTTGCTGCGCCGGCACCTGCGGCAGAACCCGGCCGATGTCCCCGCCATCCGCATGCTGGCCGAGGTCGCGCTGCGCCTTGGTCGGAACGTCGATGCCGGAAACCTGTTGGAGCGGTGCCTCGAGCTGGCGCCGGGCTTCGCCGCGGCGCGCCACAACTACGCCGTCGCGCTGCACCGCCAGGCGCGTCCGGCCGAGGCCTTGCGGGAGATCGAACGGGCGCTCGAGGCCGACCCGCGCAACCCGGGCTACCGCAACCTGCAGGCTGCGATCCTCGGGCGGATCGGCGAGTTCGGCCGCGCCCTCGAAGTCTACGCCGGCGTCCTGCGCGAATACCCGCAGCAGCCCAAGGTCTGGATGAGCTACGGTCATGCGCTCAAGGCGGCCGGTCGCCAGGCCGACAGCATCGGCGCCTACCGCAAGAGCATTGAACTCGCGCCGGAGCTCGGCGAGGCCTGGTGGAGTCTCGCCAACCTCAAGACGTTCAGGTTCACCGCCGACGAGATCGGCACGATGCGCCGGATGCTCTCCGGTGACGGCCTGTCCACCGAGGACCGCCTGCACTTCGAGTTCACGCTCGGCAAGGCGCAGGAAGATGCCGGCATGCATGCCGAGGCCTTCGCCCACTACCAGGAAGGCAATCGCCTGCGCCGCAGCACGTCGCGCCATGACGCCGCGGCCGTGACGGCGCATGTGCAGCGCTCGAAGGCCCTGTTCACGCCGGGGTTCTTCGCCGGGCGCGCCGGTTGCGGCCACCCCGCCGCCGATCCCGTCTTCATCGTCGGTCTGCCGCGCGCCGGATCGACCCTCCTGGAACAGATCCTCTCCAGCCACTCCGCGGTCGAGGGCACGATGGAGCTGCCGGATGTCATCTCGATCGTGCAGGGCCTGGCCGGGCGGCGCAGCCGGTCGTCCGGTGCGAATTATCCGGAGGTCCTCGCCGGCCTCGATCCGGACGAGTTTCGCGCCCTCGGCGAGCGCTACCTGGAATCTACGCGCATCCAGCGCAAGACGGGCCGGCCGTTCTTCATCGACAAGATGCCGAACAACTGGGGGCATGTCGGCCTGATTCACCTGATGCTGCCGAACGCACGCGTCATCGACGCGCGGCGCCACCCGCTGGCCTGCTGCTTCTCGAACTTCAAGCAGCATTTCGCCCGCGGCCAGCAGTTCACCTACGACCTCGGGGACATCGGCCGCTACTACCGCGACTACGTCGAGTTGATGGCCCAGGTTGATGCGGCACTGCCCGGGCGCGTCCATCGCGTGTTCTATGAGCGCATGGTGGAGGACACCGAGGCCGAGATCCGCCGCCTGCTCGACTACTGCGGACTGCCCTTCGAGGACGCCTGCCTGCGTTTTCACGAGAACGACCGCGCCGTCAGGACCGCGAGTTCCGAGCAGGTGCGCCAGCCGATCTACCGGGAAGCCGTCGATCACTGGCGGCACTACGAGCCGTGGCTCGAGCCGCTCAAGCGCGCCCTCGGGCCGGTGCTCGACGCCTACCCGGACGTGCCGCCTTTCGTCCAGACCCATCCGAACTGAACCAGCACCCAAGAGCCAGGAGGACCGGACCATGCAACGATCACGCAAGCGCAAACTACGGCGCCAGCAGACTGTGCAGCGGAGCCTGCCACTGGCCACCTCACTTCTCGCAATGATGTCGGTGGCCTCCGCGCAGGAAGCGCCCAACCAGCTCGAAGAAATCGTCGTCACCGCCCAGAAGCGCACCGAAAGCCTGCAGGACGTTCCGTTGAGCATCCAGGCGCTGGGCAGCGAGAGACTCGATCAGCTTGGCGTCCAGAATTTCGCCAGCTATGCGCAGCTGCTGCCGAGCCTGTCGTTCCAGAACGGCGGGCAGAACGGTGGCCCCGGCTTTTCGCGCGCCTACATGCGCGGCGTCGCCAGCGGCGGCGACGGCAATCACTCCGGCTCGCAACCAAGCGTCGGCACCTACCTCGACGAACAGCCCGTGACGATGATCCAGGGCGCGCTCGACATCCACATCTACGACATCGAGCGCGTCGAGGTCCTCGCCGGTCCGCAGGGCACGCTCTACGGCGCCAGCTCGCAGGCCGGCACCATCCGCATCATCACCAACAAGCCGGATCCGTCCGGCTTCAAGGCCGGGTACAACCTCGAGGGCAGCTCGCTGACCGACGGCAGCGAGAGCTATCTCGCGGAAGCCTTCGTCAACCTGCCGGTCTCCGACAAGGCGGCCGTGCGCCTCGTCGGCTGGTACCGCAAGGACGGCGGCTTCATCGACAACGTGCCGGGCACGGTGACCTACCCCACCTCGGGGATCACCATCGACAACAGCGACCGCGCCAAGAAGGACTACAACGACGGGGAGACCACCGGCGCCCGCGCCGCGCTCAAGGTCGACCTCAACGACAGCTGGACCGTCAGCGCGAGCGTCATGGGCCAGGAACAGAAGGTCAACGGCAGCTTCGGCTACCGCGCCAGCGACGACGAGTTCGAGCTCACCCGCTTCAAGCCCGAGCGCAGCGAGGACCGCTGGGTCCAGGCGGCGCTGGCCGTCGAGGGCCGGTTCAGCAATTTCGATGTCGTCTACGCCGGTTCGTTGCTCAGTCGCAAGGACGAATACGACCTCGACTACGTCGACTACTCCTACTACTACGACTCCTGCTGCAGCTACGGCAGCTACGTCTACGACGACGCGGGCACCCTCATCGACCCGACGCAGTACATCCTGGCCAGGGACCGCTACGACAAGCAGAGCCACGAATTGCGGATTTCCTCGAGCGGCGACGGCCGCTTCCGCTACGTCGCGGGCCTGTTCTACCAGGAGCAGGATCACGACATCGAACAGCGCTACGTCATCGACAACCTCGCCGGCCCGGATACCGTGGTGGACCCGCCCGGGTCGCTGTGGGTCACGGGCTGGCCGGACACCTGGTGGCTGACCAAGCAGAACCGCATCGACCGCGACTACGCCGCCTTCGGTGAGCTGACCTACGACCTGACCGAGCAGCTGTCCGCCACCGGCGGCATCCGGTTCTTCGAGTCGAAGAACTCCCTGGAGGGTTTCTTCGGCTTCGGCCTGACCAATCCCTTCTACCCGGTCTACGGCGAGCCGCAGTGCTTCAACCAGCTCGACCCGTCGTACGTCGACAACCCGATCAAGGGGGCGCCGTGTACCAACGTCGACAAGGTGGTGAAGGAGTCCGGCAACACGGCCAAGGTCAACCTGACCTACCGCTTCGACGGCGACCGGCTGGTTTACGCCACGTATTCAGAGGGGTTCAGGCCGGGCGGCGTCAACCGGCGCGGCGATCTGCCCGCGTACAAGGCCGACTACCTGAAGAACTACGAGATCGGCTGGAAGACCAGCTGGGCCGGCAATACGCTGCGCCTCAACGGCGCGGTGTTCATCGAGGAATGGGAGGACTTCCAGTTCTCCTTCCTCGGCCAGAGCTCGTTGACCCAGATCGCCAACGCCGCCAATGCCCGCATCCAGGGCGTCGAGGCCGACTTCCAGTGGGCCGCCACGGATGCCTTGACCATCGCGGGCGGCGCGGCCTGGATCAACGCCGAGCTGACCAAGCCGTATTGCGGAGAACTTGACGAGAATGGCAACGACCTGAGTCCGTGCCCGCAGGAGCCGCTGGCGCCGGACGGCCAGCAGCTGCCGGTGACGCCCGAGTTCAAGGGCAACCTGTCGGCGCGCTACAGCTTCACGCTGGGCAGCTGGGATGCCCATGTCCAGGGCGTGTTCGCCTACGTCGGCGACCGCTGGCCCGACCTGCGCACGGAGCAGCGGGAGATCCTCGGCAAGGTGGAGGCCTACACGATCGCGGACTTCACAGCCGGGCTCGCCCGCGGCGGCTACACGCTGGAGCTGTTCGTCAACAACGTCTTCGACGAACGCGGCCAGCTGGATCGCTGGGCGCAGTGCGATGCGTCGATCTGCGGCTCTTCGGGCACCTACATCACGCCGATCATGCCCAGGACGATAGGCCTCAGGTTCGGACAGCGCTTCTGAGACAGGAGGTGCCAGGCACCGTTGCGGTGCCTGGCGCCTCCGGCGGGCGCCGGCGCGTGACCGGCGCCCCTTCCTCCCGCCTCCGGTAGAATCCTTCGCCGCGAGGTGATTCCTTGACCCATTCCCGACAATCCGGGGCCGGCGGCCGGCCCGCCGGCGCGCATGAAAGCGTCTCCATCGCCCTGGTCGGCAGCGGCGGCGCCGGGGTCATGACGGCCGGCAACGTGCTGCTGGAGGCGGCGGCGCTGGCCGGCTACTACGCCCTGATGACACGCTCCTCGGGCCCGCAGATCCGCGGCGGCGAGGCCGCGGCGATGATTCGCATCTCGGTGCGCCAGGTCGAGTGCATGGACGAGTCCTTTCACGTCCTGGCGGGTGTGGACTGGGAGAACGTCCACCGCTTCGCAGCCGAGATCCCGCTCGCGGCAAGCAGCCTGATCGTGGGCGACCCGGAGCGTGGCGATCCGCCGGCCGTGTTCGCCGACCGCGGCGCGCGGGTCCAGTCCGTGGCGCTGGCCGGGATCGCCAAGAACATCCCCGGTGGACGCGCCAACATGGTGCTGCTCGGCTACGTGGCTGCATTGCTCGGCCTGCCCGAGGACGCGGTGCGCCGCGCGATCGGCAACCTGCTGGGCAAGCGGCCGGCCGCCCTGGAGGCCAGCCTGGCCGCGGCGGCGGCGGGTCGCGCGGCCGTTGGCGCCGACGCCAGCCGTATGCCGCTCATCGGGCCGCCCGCGCCGCGCGCCGCGCGCTGGCTGGTCACCGGCAACGAAGCCGCGGGCCTGGGCGCGATCAACGGCGGTGTCCGCTTCGTGGCCGCCTACCCCATCACGCCCGCCACCGAGCTGCTCGAGTGGCTGAGTCCGGCGCTGGCTTCCGTCGGCGGCGTGCTGGTCCAGGCCGAGGACGAACTCGCCTCCATCAACATGGTGATCGGCAGCTCCTTCGGCGGCGTGCCGGCGCTCACGGCGACCTCCGGCCCGGGGCTGGCGCTGATGATGGAGTCTCTCGGCCTCGCGGTGACCACGGAGACGCCACTGGTCGTCGTCGACGTCATGCGCGTCGGTCCTTCGACCGGCATCCCCACGAAGTCGGAACAGGGTGACCTCAACATCGCCCTGCATGGCCTGCATGGCGACGCCCCGCACCTCGTGCTTGCGCCCAACGGCGTGGGCGACTGCCTGCGGACGGTGCACTGGGCCGTGACCCTCGCCGAGTCGCTGCAGGCGCCCGCCATCGTGCTGTCCGACCAGTTCCTGGGCCAGGCGCGCGCCGCGATCGACCGGCCGCCTGGCGCGGGGTTGCTGGGTGAGCGCATGCTTGCTGCAGCGGGCAACGACGATTACCGGCGCTATGCGCTGACGCCGTCGGGCGTCTCGCCGATGGCGCTCCCCGGCACCGCCGGCGGAGCCTACACTGCGGACGGCCTGGAGCACGACGAACGCGGCACGCCCTCCTCGCAGGCGGCAGACCACGCGGCCCAGCTGGACAAGCGCCGGCGCAAGCTCGGGCAGCACGACTACGGCGCGCTGTGGGCCGATATCGAGGGCGCCGGGGAACTCGCCATCGTGACTTTCGGGTCCACGACCGGGCCGGTTCGCGAAGCGCTCGCGCGGCGGGACGCCGGCATGGCGGGTATCCGCCTGATCTCGATCCGGCTGCTGGCTCCCCTGCAGCAGGAGCGCCTGGCCGACGCGCTTGCCGGGGTGCGCCGGCTGCTGGTGATCGAGCAGAACGAGTCGGGGCAGCTCATCCACTACCTGCGTGGCGCCATGGAGCTGCCGCCGGAAACGACGAGCCTGCGCAAGCCGGGGGGACAGCAGTTCAATCCCGGCGAAATCGGCGAGTATCTCGCCGCGTGGAGCAATCGATGACCGAGCAACCGGCGACGTTCGTTCCCGTTCCCAACGACTTCAAGTCGGACGTCAAGCCGGTCTGGTGTCCGGGCTGCGGCGACTTCGGCGTGCTCAACGCCATGGCGAAGGCCATGGCGCGCCTCGCCCTGCGGCCCGAGAACGTCGCGGTGGTCTCGGGCATCGGCTGCTCGTCGCGCATTCCGGCCTACACCTCCTGTTATGGGTTCCACGGCGTGCACGGCCGCGCCCTGCCGACCGCGACCGGCCTGAAGATCGCGCGGCCGGACCTGACCGTCGTCGTCACCGGCGGCGACGGCGACGGGTATTCGATCGGCGGCAATCACTTCCTGCATGCCTGCCGCCGCAACGTCGACCTGACCTACATCGTGATGGACAACCGCGTCTACGGCATGACCAAGGGCCAGCCATCGCCGACTACGGAAACCGGCTGGACGTCCAGGCTCGCGCCGCATGGCACCGGTCTCAACGAGTTCCACCCGATGGCGATCGCGCTCGCCGCCGGCGCCAATTTCATCGCGCGCGGCTTCACGGGCGACCCGAACGGACTGGCCGACATCATCGTGCAGGCCATCGAGACACCCGGTTTCTCCTTCATCGAGGTACTCTCGCCCTGCATCACCTTCAGGCCCGAACAGAAGGACTGGAAGAAGATGGTCCGGCCCGGAAACCTGTCGTCCACCGCCGACCCGGCGCTGGCGGCAAGGCAGATCTTCGCTGACGACGGCATGAACCTCGGGGTGCTCTACGCCGGCGAGCGGCCGCCGTACCAGCCGCCCATCGGCGCTGCCCGCATGACGCCGGCCGACCTGGAGGCGGAGTTCGCGCTGTGAACACGACAGGCCAGTCCGTCCCGCGCACGACGGAGGAATTCATGGCGCAGGCTTGCGCGCTCGAAGCCGAGGCGGCCGAGCGCTATGCCGAGCTCGCCGAGCTGATGCGCAGGCATCACAACGCCGAGGTGGCGGAGCTGTTCGGCAAGCTCGCGCGCATCGAGGGGCTGCACCGCGACAAGATCCTCATCCGCATGGGCTGGACGGCGCCGCCCGACCCCGATGCGTTCCGCTGGCAGACGCCCGAGGGCCCTGAAACGCCCGACTTTGCCGACCTGCATTACCTGATGACGCCGTGGCACGCCCTCAGGCTTGCCGAGCACAACGAGCGGCGCGCAGCCGAATTTTTCGGGCGCCTGGCCGGGCAGGCGGACCTGCCGGACGACGTGCGCGCAGCCGCCGC
This sequence comes from Steroidobacteraceae bacterium, assembly GCA_035458405.1. GTDB lineage: Bacteria > Pseudomonadota > Gammaproteobacteria > Steroidobacterales > Steroidobacteraceae > SG8-30. The sequence goes on from DATHZW010000189.1 coordinate 21,400, forward strand.
CGAATCCGCCGCCGAGGAGCGCGAACACGTGCAGTTGATCCAGGCGTGGCTCGCCAAGGTGCCGGAGCCCGACGCCGGTTGGGACGAGGACGCCGACCCGCCAGTCGCCGTCGACTGACCCATCCGGACCGACGGCAGCAATCAGTCGTCGAGCAGTGCTGCCGCGGCACCGGCCATCGCACCGTTGTCGTGCCCAACCCCTTCGACCTTCTCGAGCGTCCAGCGGAAGTCTGTGCCCAGCGCTGCGGCCGCGGCCGCGGCCGACCCGAAGAAGAACTCGCCGCGCGCGAGCCGGTGCGGTCCCTGGGTCATCGCCTCCGGCGTGCGGCGCAGGTTCGGGTGCTGCGGCTCGGCATCGTCTGTTCCGAGCAGTACCGTCAGCCGCCGGCCCAGCGCCCTTCGCAGGTCGCTCTCGCTCACGCCGCTCGCGCCCAGGCCGTAGGGAAACTCCACGTCGGTGTCAGGCATCGTGTACCAGCCGGCGTTCGCAGCGATCGCCCGGCCGACACGGGCCTCGGGCACGAACATCAGGTAGCGGTGCACGAACTGTGCCCCGGCGGAATGGCCGTAGAGATCGTAAGTTTCGACGCGCGTTCCCGTCATCGCGCGCACCGCGTCGAACAGGCTCTCGATGACGGAGAACGACCACCGCTCCCGCGGCTGCCTGTGACCCCGGTCGTCGAGTACGAAGCCGAGGTTGTAGCCCGTGCCGCCCGGGAAGTCCTGGTCGCTGAATTCCGGAACCACGAGCATGAATCCCCGTTGCGCGGCGATGGCTGACCACTCGTCACGATAGCGATCCGCGTCCCGCTTCACGCCGTGCATCACGAACAGGACGGGCGTCGTCGGCGTCACCGTTTCAGGCCGGTGGTACCAGACCCGGACCGGCGGTCCCGCCCAGCTGTCGAACAGGAACTCGCCG
>DATHZW010000190.1:0-9624 GCA_035458405.1 Steroidobacteraceae bacterium
ATCGGCGGGTCCGGAATCTACGGGCTGCCGGGGCTCGAGGAGGTCGTCGAGCGGCGGGTGACGACGCCGTGGGGTGATCCGTCGGACACCCTCCGGGTCGGGCGCATGGGCCAAACGCAGGTCGTGTTCCTGCCCCGTCACGGGCGCGGGCACCGGCTGTCGCCGTCCGACATCAACTATCGCGCCAACATCGACGCCATGAAGCAGGCCGGGGTCACCGACCTCGTGTCCTTTTCCGCCTGCGGCTCCTACAAGGAGGAGCTGCCGCCCGGCACCTTCGTCCTGGTCGACGATTTCATCGATCGCACGCTGCGCCGCGAGAACTCGTTCTTCGGCCAGGGCTGCGTCGCCCACGTGCCGTTCTCGCATCCGGTCGGTCCCGCCCTGCAGGAGCTTATCGCGCGGGCCGCGACGGAAGAGGGCATCGCCTTCCAGCGCGGCGGCGTCGCCGTGTGCATGGAAGGCCCGCAGTTCTCGACGCTGGCCGAGTCGCGGGCCTACAAGCGGATGGGATACGACGTGGTGCACATGACGTCCATGCCCGAGGCGAAGCTGGCGCGGGAGGCCGAGATCACCTACGCGGTGGTGGCCATGGTCACCGACTTTGACTGCTGGCACCCGACGCACGACTCGGTCGACGTCGCCAGCGTCCTCAAGGTCATGGACGCCAACCGCGACAGGGCGCAGCGGCTGTTCGCACGCCTGGCGCGGGACTTCCCCGCCGGACACATCCCGTGCCCGGTCGGTTCCGACCGCGCGCTGGATGGCGCCATCCTCACCAGTCCGGAGGCGCGCGATCCGGCCGTGCTGGCCCGGCTCGGCACGGTCGCCGGGCGCGTGCTCGCGGGCGGCTGACGTGCGCATCGACGGCAAGGCCTACCGCACCATCTTCGTCGGCGACGACGGCTGGACGGTGCGGGTCATCGACCAGACGCGCCTGCCATTCGAGTTCGGGCTGCGCGACCTGCAGACCGCGGCGCAGGCCGCGGACGCCATTCGCGGGATGGTGGTTCGTGGCGCGCCACTCATCGGCGTGACGGCCGCCTACGGCGTCGCCCTGGGCATGCGGGCCGACCCCAGCGATGCGGGCCTCGCGCAGGCGATCGATCTGCTGGGCGGCACGCGGCCCACGGCGGTCAACCTGCGCTGGGCGCTGTCGCGGGTCGAACGCGCGTTGCGCGACGAGGCGCCCGCAGCGCGCGCCGGGCGCGCCTACGAGGAGGCGAAGCGCATGGCGGACGAGGACGTTGCCGCCTGCGCCGCCATCGGCCGGCACGGCCTGGCCCTGATCGAGAAGTTGAGCAGGTCCCGGGGCGGCAGGACCGTCAACATCCTGACGCATTGCAACGCCGGCTGGCTGGCCTGCGTGGACTGGGGCACGGCACTGGCGCCGGTGTACGCCGCGCACGAGGCGGGTCTTGCGGTCCACGTCCATGTGGACGAAACGCGGCCGCGAAACCAGGGGGCGGCGCTCACCGCCTTCGAACTCGGCGCACACGGGGTGGCACACACCGTCATCGTGGACAACGCCGGCGGACACCTGATGCAGCACGGGCAGGTGGACCTGTGCATCGTCGGCAGCGACCGCACGACCGGGACGGGCGACGTGGCCAACAAGATCGGCACCTACCTCAAGGCGCTGGCGGCCCGCGACAACGGCGTGCCGTTCTACGTCGCGCTGCCCTCGTCGACGGTCGACTGGTCGATGCAGGACGGCGTCAGGGAGATTCCCATCGAGGAACGCCCGGCACGCGAGGTCACGCACGTCCAGGGCCGCTCGGCCGACGGCAGGCTGCTGGAAGTCGAGGTCACGGCGCCCGGCAGCGCGGCCGCCAATCCCGCCTTCGACGTCACGCCGGCGAGGCTGGTGACCGGCCTGATCACCGAGCGCGGCGTCTGCGCCGCCAGCCGCGACGGCTTGCTGGCCTTGTTTCCGGAGAAGTCGAGGATCCCGGCATGAGCATGGAGACGGCGCAGTTGCGGCGCGAGATCGTCGAGGTGTCGCAGGCGCTCGACGCGGCGGGCCTGATGCCCAACAAGTCGGGCAATGTCTCCGTCCGCTCGGCCGGCGGCTTCCTGATCACGCCGTCGGGCGTGCCCTATGCCGGGCTGACGCCGGCGGAGATGGTGGAACTGCCGCTGCCGGCCCGCGAGGAGCCGGCTTCCGGGCCCCGGGCCTCCTCCGAGTGGCGCCTGCACGCGGCCGTCTACGGCGCCCGGCCGGACGTCGCCGCGATCGTCCATACCCACAGCCCGCGGGCCACGGCGCTGGCCTGCGCCGGCCGGGGCATTCCCGCGTTTCACTACATGATCGCGCTGGCGGGCGGCGACGTGCGTTGCATGCCCTATGCGACATTCGGCAGCGACGAGCTCGCGGCGCAGGCCGTGCGCGGGCTCGAACGCCGGCGCGCCGTGCTGCTCGCCAACCACGGCGTCGTCGCCGCCGGGGTTTCGCTGCGCCGCGCGCAGGCCGTGGCGGTCGAGGTGGAGAACATGGCCGGGCAGTACCTCGACCTGCTGGCCGCCGGGCTGGAGCCGGACATCCTGGGCGAGGACGAGCTTCAGCGCGTCATCGGCAGGTTCGCGGACTACGGACGCCTGGACCCCGGCTGAGAGCCTTCAGCGCAGCTTGTCCAGCGCCGCCGCCGCCGCGTTCAGCAGCGCCTGCGCGCCGACGGGCGCGCCGGTCGCACGGGTCATCCACAGGTCGGGCGTCAGGCGGCCCTGCCGGGCGATACGCTCGAACTCCGCCCCCACGTCGCCACTGCGCGCGAACTGCTCGTCGACCTGGCGCGAGATCAGGTGGCCGATCGGGTAATCCGGCAGGTACAGCGCGGCGTCGATCATGTGCGAGTAGACGCCGAGCAGCACCACGTCCCTCTGCCCGAAGACGGTCGCGTAGTACTCGTTCCAGACGTCCCGGGCGATCTGCAGCGTCGCTTCGCGCAACCCGGCCGGCGTCGCCTCGGGATGGGCGTACAGCCAGCGCCAGACGCGCATGTCGATGACCGCCACCCCGGCGATTTCGTAGGTTCCCCAGAATTCGTCCAGCGCCCGCAGCGCCCGGGTCGACTCGTCCGGGCGCGACAGGCCGAGCAGCTCCATGTCCCTTGCCTGGAACGCGAAGGCCAGCGCCTCGGTGAAGGCGGTGTTGGGCACGCCCTCCAGCGAGTGAAACGGCACGTCGTACAACGAAAAGGTCTGCTCGACGTTGTGCCCGAGCTCGTGGGTCGCGATGTTGTAGGCCTTGTAGTCCATGCCGTCCGGGCCGACACGCGTGCGCAGGTGGGCCTTGTCGCCCTTGCGCTGGGCGCCCATGGCGTGCCCGGCGCCGCGGGAGGGGTCGACGGTGATCCGTTCCGCCACGTAACGGGCGCGATCGTCGCCGAAGCCGAGCGCCGTGAGGATCCGGGGAATGTCGGCGGCGAAGGCCTCGGCGGTCGGGTACTTGCGCCGGGTGACCTCGTCGAGCTGCGCCTCGGTGTACTGGCTGCGCGCGCGGAAGCCGTTGTACCAGACGTCGAAAGGCTCGAGCGGCCGGCCCAGGCGCTTCTCGATCAACTTTGCGACGCGTGGAACCAGCGGCGAGGCCAGCACGTCGACCAGCATGGACTCGACGCGTTCCTCGCTCAGTTCGCGGCCCTCGTCGAAGCGGCGGGCGATGTGGGTCGGCGCCAGCGGCGAGTGGGGGTCAACGGCGCGGGCCGCCCGGTACACCTCCAGCAGCTTCTGGTATCGCGTGTCCGGTTCGCGCGCGGTGGTCGGCTCCGCCTGCGGGCGCGGCCGGTTGCTGTCTGCGACCGCAGCCGGGGCCACCTCGTTGGAGAACGGGCGCCAGTCGGCCCAGGGGTTGTCGATGACCGCCGCGGGAATCGTCTGCATGACGATCCGTTCCATGACCTTGGCAATCATCCGTTGCCGCGGCAGGCCGTCCGGCTCCGAATACTGGGCCTTCAGTTCGTCGCGCAGGTTCCAGTGCGTGATCAGTCGCTGCCCGGCGGGGAAGAGCCGCTGCCCCTGTTCGTCGAGCAGGTGATGGGTCCAGATGTTGTAGGTGGCGATGTAGGTGTCCGCGTCGGCGAGCGCCGCAGAGTACTGCTGCGACACCTGCGCCGGCACGCGGCGGTCGTAGCGCTCGGCCAGGCGGGCCTCGGCCCACTGCCGCGGGGTCCAGCCCGGGCCGTCGCGGAGCTTTTCCTCCAGCGTCGGCAGCGGGAAATTCAGCAACACGACGAAGGCGATCTTGTTGCCGAAGAAATCGTCCCGGATGTGCGCGTAGGGGTCGTAGGCGCCGAACAGCCGGTCCATCGGCAGGATCGGACCGAGGTCGAGATCGGTATGCCAGCGGAAGGCGCGACGGATTTCATGGAGCGAGCCGTCGAGCTGCTCGTGCAGCCCGTCCAGCCGGTCGAAGGCGGCGTCGCGCACGGCGGTATCCGCCATGAAGTTCTCACGGACGAACTGGGCGAAGGCCGCCTCGTCGCCGTCCGTTTCGCGCCACAGCGCGGCGACCTGCTTCAGGCCGCGGGCAGCCGCGGGGCGGATCTTCTCGCCGTGGCTGGCGACCAGTTCGTCCGTCATCCGCGCGACGGTGGAATCGATCCTGGCGGGCCTCGTGGCGGTGGCGTCGGGGGTGGTCATTGTCCTGGCAGGAGCCTCGGCGGCGGCGGCAAGTGGGGTGAGCAGGGCAGCCAATGTAAACACGGCGAGCCGGAGAGCGTTATACATGGGTGGATCCGTGGAATGTTCACGACAACGGCTGTCCGATGGTAGTCGTGGTCGTTCCGCGCCACGATAAGTACTTGATCCAATGGGCCTTGCTTTGGGTTCGGGTTCAGGCTGCACGCAACAACTTTTTGCCGCCGGGAGCGTCAAACCAATAACAAGGAGGTTGGCCATGAAGCCAATGAGGGCTTTCGGTCTCGTCGTCGCGATGCTGGCCGGTTGCGCCGGCGGTCCGCCGCGCGTGGAGCACAGCGAGACCCTCGATCGTTACCTCGACTATGCGGGCGAGCCGGTCGACCGGGCCACGTCGTTTCGGCTGGACAGCTGGGAACTGGTGGGCCGGGACAGGATCGTGCTGTGGACGGGCGTCAACGAGGCCTACCTGGTGACGGTCTGGGACACCTGTCGCGACCTTCAGTTCACGCAGCACATCCGGGTCGTGTCGGGCATCGACAACCAGATCAGCCGCTTCGACAAGGTGATGGTCGGCCGCGACACCTGCCCGATCAAGGAAATCCGCCCGATCGACGTCAGGCAGATGAAGGCCGACCGGGCAGCCGAACGTGCCCAGCAAAAGGGGGAGAAGGGAGAGCCATAGCAATCGACCCAGCTGCGATACTCTTATCCGCCATCCGCCATCCGCCATCCGCTATCCACCGAACGCCCGGATGGCGGCGATCGTCTCTCTCAGCGAGACCAACAGGATAACTGCTACCACCGGTGGCACGAACCAGCGCAGCACCGCGACGACGCGCGGCACCTGTCGCTGCCAGAAGGGCGACGCCCCCCGGGTGAGTTCGTCGATCATCTCCCGCCGCAGCACCCACCCGGCGAGGATCGCGATCACCAGGACGCCGACGACCAGCAGCAGCTCGCCGGCGATCTTGTCCATCAGGCCCAGCAGCTCGAGGTTCATGGCGGGCAGGATCCCGAGCAGGGCGATGAGCGTTGCCGTGCCGAGGGCCGCCTTGCGGCGGGAGACGTTCAGTTCGTCGATCACCGATGCCGTCACCACCTCGAGCAGGGCGATGGCCGAGGTGATCGCCCCGACGGCCAGAGCGACGAAGAAGAACAGCCCGACCACGTGGCCGACCAGGCCCATGGCATCGAAGGCGCCGGGCAGCGCGATGAACAGCGCGCCGACGGTGCTCTCGCTGACCGCGCCCTGCAGTCCCAGCGAGAAGATCACCGGGAACACGACCAGGCCGGAAACGAAGGCGACGCCGAAGTCGGTGAAGGCGACCAGGGTGGAGGACTCGGGCAGGTCCTGGTCCGGGCTCAGGTAGGACGCGAAGGTCAGCATCGCGCCCATGCCGAGGCTCAGGGAGAAGAAGGCCTGCGCGGCCGCCGCACGCCAGACGGAGGGGTTCATCAGCGCGTCCAGGTCCGGCTTCAGGTACACCGCGTAGCCCGCCTCGGCGCCCTCCAGCGTGAAGGCCCAGGCAGCCAGGCCGACGACGATGAAGAACAGCGCCGGCATCAGCACCAGGGAGACCCGCTCGATGCCCGACTTGATGCCGGCCATGACGATGATGACGGTCACCGCCATGAAGCCCAGGTGGAAGGCCACCGCGGCGCCCCCCGAGGCCACCTTGCCGAAATGGGCGCCGGCGTCGCCGGGGAAGCCGTGGAGGATCGACTCGATGGCGTAGCGGACCGTCCAGCCGGCGATGACCGAGTAATAGGACAGGATCAGGAAGCCGACCGCCACGAACACGTAGCCGATGCGGGCCCACACCGGTCCGGCGAGCTTGCGCAGCGCGCCGACCGGCGCCAGCTGCGCGCGGCGGCCGAGCCCGAATTCGCCGAGCATCAGCGGGATGCCGAGCAGGATCGTCATCACCACGTACAGCAGCACGAACGCGGCGCCCCCGCCCTCGGAGGCCTGGTAGGAAAATCGCCACATGTTGCCCAGGCCGACCGCGCTGCCCGCGGCCGCCAGGATGAAGCCGGCGCGGCTGCCGAATGCCTCGCGAGATACCGCTGCTGAAGCCATCTTTCCTCCCCTGGCGCCGGGCCAGTGGAGGAGGATAGTGGATGGAGCCGGTCAGAGCACCTCGAAGACCAGGCCGGAATGCGCCTGCATCCGCTCGATCAGGCGTTCCCCGAAGATCGTCGCAGGCGTCCAGAAGCCGCCCGGCTTGTCGGATTTCATGACGTCGAGCGCCAGGCAGGCGGCCGCCTGGCCGAGCATCCTGGCGGTCGAACCGTAACCCGGGTCGCGGTCGCCGGTGACCTTGACCCGCAGCTCCTGTCCCCCTGCCGTCCTTCCCAGGAAGCGCAGGTCGAAATGCCCCTTTTCCTGCGCCTCCGGGCTCGGCCCCTCGCCGGCGCCGGGCAGCACGAAGCGCTCGAGTGCCCAGCGAGTCGGCGGGACGGCCGCGGCCAGCATGAATCCGCCCAGGCCGGCGGCGATGCCGGTCGCGGCCAGCCGACCCTGCAGGCCCTTGCCCGCGAGCACCGCCTCGCCGTAGGTGAAGTCCTTGCCATAGGCCTGGTCGAGCAGCGCATTGCTGCGCTGGACGACGCGGGTGTTGACCCCGCTCATCACGAAGGGTGCGATCCAGGCGCCGAAGTCGGCGTCGAACTGGGGCCCGGAAACGCTCGGCTGGCGGACGGCGGGCCGGTAGCCCGCCGGGCAGAGCGAGTAGGGGTTGGCGATCTCCTTGCGCAAGGCCGGGTTGCCCGCGGCCTCCTTGATGAAGGCCATCATGCTGGCCACGGTGCCGCCGGAGAACCCGCCACGCATCGTGCGCACGCGCATCGTCACGCGCTCGCAGGGCCTGCCGAAGCGCCGCATGGCCTCGCGCTGGAGGAAGAACACGCCGAGGTCGGACGGGATCGAATCGAAACCGCAACAGTGCACGATGCGCGCGCCCGACTTCTTCGCGGCGTCTTCGTAGCGCGCGATCATGCGGCGAATCCAGTACGTCTCGCCGGTCAGGTCGCAGTAGTCGGTGCCGCTCGAGGCGCAGACCTTGACCAGCGGCTCGCCGTAGAGCGCGTAGGGGCCGACGGTGGACACGACCACGCGGGTCCGGGCGCACAGTTCGCGCAGCGATGCCTCGTCCCCGGCATCGGCGACGAGCAGCGGCAGCCTGGCCGCGCGCGCGCCCAGGGACTTGCGCAGCTGCTCCAGTTTCTCCTGCGAGCGTCCGGCCGCCGCCCAGCGCAATTCGTCGCCGACGCCGAATTGCTTCAGCAGGTAGCGGCAGAGGATCTGGCCCACGAAGCTGGTGGCGCCGAAGACGATCACGTCATGTCTTGCTGGGGGCATCGTTTGTCTCGCGGGTCGTCGTTAACCGCCCGCAACCGCGGGAAGGATGCTGACCACGTCGCCACCGGCGACCGGCGTCGACAGTCCCTGCAATCCGCGCACGTTCTCGCGACCGATGAACACGTTGACGTGCGGCCGCAGCTCGCCTTCGGCGGTCAGCAGGCGGGCCGGCAGCTGCGGATGGCTCTCGCCGATGCAGCGAATGATCTCCGCGACGCTGCCCGCGGGCGCCTTCAGTTCGGCCGTCCCGCCGGTGAAGGAGCGCAGCGGCCCGGGGATGCGCACGGTGACCTGGGTCATGGACCGATTGTAGGTCCTGCTCCCACCCCGGTCAGCATTTAACGCCGGACGACGGCCACGACCGGGTCGTCGGTGCGCTGCAGGCAGGTCAGCACCACCTGCTCGATGCGCGGGTTCAGGTCGAGCGCGATCGCGGCGGCCTCGCGCGCCAGCGCCTCGCGGCGTGCGTCGTCCACCATGTTGATCACCGGCAGGACGCGATGCGACTCGCTGCCCTTCTGCAGGCCGGCGGGACTCGCGATGAGCCGGCCGACGTGCAGCGGCAGTATCGGCTCGTTCATGGCGAGCCCGGTGACCGCCTGCAGGCGATTCATGCGATGCGCGACGCGGGGCCCCAGCGGCTCGCCCAGTGCGCGGGCCGACACGATGGCGAGCACGAGGCTGCAGCTGTCCGGCACCACCTGCTCGTCGTCGTCGGGCGCCTTGATCCAGCGCATCCGCGCCCCGTCCGCCTTGACGTAGGTGGCCGCGAACGCCTGCTCGCGGTGGATGTGCTCGATCAGCGCCGGCGGCACGCCCGTGTGACGGTCGTCCTTGTCGCTCGGGCAGGCATACGCGACCCCCGCGGCGCGATCCAGCGCGGCGACGGCGGCGGGCAATCGTTCGGCAGGCTCGATCGCCACGCCGAACCCCAGGGTCGCGGGAAAATGCGGGGTCACGACCGTGCAGCTGATCGCCACCCGGCCGGGGTGGCTCTTCGCGAGGTGTTGCAGCAGCGATTTCTTGCCGCCGGCGCCCACCGCGCAGACGATGCCGGCACGGGCGTCGAGCAGGTCGAGCAGCGACTCGCGGTTGCTCATGCGCTCAAGCCGGGATCGCCTTGACGCTGAGGATCCGCGGCAGGAACGCCGCGACCAGGCTCCAGGAGTCGCCGCCGTCGGGACTGGCGAACAGGTGCCCGGTCGACGTGCCGAAATAGACGCCGCAGGGCGCGGAGTCATCGGTGTCCATCGCTTCCCTCAGCACCGTTACGTACACGTCCCGCTGGGGCAGGCCCCGGGAGGCCGATTCCCAGCTGCCGTCGCCGTCCCGGCTGCGGAAGACCCGCAGCCGGGCATCCACCGTGGTTCGCAGGTCGGCGCCGGATTCCGGGATCTGGAACACGGTATCCGCGTCGTTCGGGTCGCAGGCGATCGCGTAGCCAAAGTCGCTCGGCAGGCCGGCGCTGATCTCGGCCCAGGAGCGGCCGCCGTCGTCGCTGCGATAGCTGCCGTTGTAGCACTGCCGGTAGAGGCGGCCTGTCCCGGCGTGGATGACGATGCGGTGCACGTTGTGACCGACCTCGACGTCGCGCTCGGGAAAATTCTCCGCCCGGACGCCCC
>DATHZW010000191.1:0-2843 GCA_035458405.1 Steroidobacteraceae bacterium
CGGAGCCATAGAGCACGTTCGCCTCGCCGATGTGCTTTACCAGCTTGCCAAGGATGTGGGCCGCCATGGTGGGGTTGCGCAGGGCGAAGCGCCAGGTGCTGCCCAGCTCGGCGTAGACGTTGGCGTTCTTGGCCACGCCGCTGTCCTCGACCGAGCGGATCAGCTCGTCGACGCCCTCGCCGCGCCCCGGGTCGTAGGGCCCTTCCGGCTGGCCGGTGACGAAGCCCGAGTGATAGACCAGGAAGTTCACGTCCGGGAACATCTTGGCGGCCGGGCCGATGTCGCTGCACAAACTGTGCTCGTAGGAGTCCCGGCCGAAGGGCAGCCCCTTGTGGATGCAGATGGTCCTGACCCCCAGCGCCCGGGCCTTCTCGATCATGGCGAGGCCGGTGTCGTCGGTGAGGGCGAAGCCGCGCTTGTCGGGGCCCCACTGGGTGTAGCACTTCCAGGCCGCGACGCCCCAGGTCTCGGCCAGCTCGTCCATGCCCTCGAGGTCGCCCGGCTGGTTGGGGTTGACCCGGCCGTGCAGCAGCAGGCGGTGGGTGCCCTCCATGGCGTCGACGATGCGGCGCACCTCGTCGGCCTCCTGGATGGTCAGGAGTTCCTTTTCCCACCGCGAGGGGATGAAGGAGAGCACCATCATATCGGTGTCGGAGTCGAGGAAGACGTCCTTGATGAACTGCTCGGCGCCGCCCAGGCCGACCTTGCCGAGGCCGTGCTGGCCGACGAAGTGGCCCTGCACGTCGAACACGAACTCGCGGCCCTCGAGCTCTTCGTGGGCGGCCTCGGGATCGAGGGCCGCCACCTGGTCCAGCTCGAAGAAGCCGCCCGTACGCCCGGCCGCGGCGTTGGCCTCGTTGAAGGCGAGGAGCGTGCTGGCCGCGCCGCAGGCGGAGACCAGGAAGGCCCGGCGCCCGAGGCCGCGGCGGCGGGCGTTCTCGCTCGCCCAGCGCTGGGCCAGCCGGTTGGCATTGCGCCCCACGGCGTCGAGGGGGATCGGCACGAACTCGCCGTTGGAAGTCGAGTCCAGCTTGACGGGCAGACGCTTTCCTTCCGGGTCGAAGGCGGACCGCATGACACCCTCCGTCGCAACGGCTCCCCGCGATCATGACTCGCACCGGGTCGGGAGCCAAGACCCCGACAAAATCCTGTGGATAACCGCCGTCGACCCGTTGATTCCGGGGAATTCGCCCATAGATTTCGGTCGTCGATACGAAACGGGAGGGACCAAAATCCTCAGGAGGGGGTAAGATGGAATTTCTCGCCGGCGGCCTTATCGTCGTTTTGTTCATAGACCCCATGTCCGATTGAGGATGGGGAGACCCGTCTCACAGTATGCAGGTGTCGAGGGTTGCGCCGGATGGTCCGGTGCCTTGCCTCATGCATAGGAGACGGGTCATGAAGGAGACTATCACGTTTGTGGGTCTCGACGTTCACAAGAAGAGCATTTCGGTTGCCGTTGCCGATGGCGGCGTGCGCAAGGAAGCGCGCTATTTCGGGAAGATCGCCAACAGCACGCAGGCTCTGAGCAAATTGGCCGCGCAGCTGTCGCGCAAGGGCCACACGCTGCGCTTCTGCTACGAGGCTGGTCCTTGCGGTTATGGGATCCACCGCCATCTGACGGGGCTGGGGCACGACTGCGCGGTGGTGGCGCCATCGTTGATTCCCAGGCGATCGGGCGATCGGGTCAAGACCGACCGGCGCGATTGCCTGGGCCTGGCCAAGCTGGATCGGGCCGGCGAGCTGACGGCGGTGTGGGTTCCCGACGCCGAGCACGAGGCCCTGCGCGATCTGGTGCGCGCCCGTGCGGCCGCGGTCCGGGCCTTGCGCCGGTCGCGCCAGCAGCTGACCGGTTTCCTGCTGCGCCACGGTCGCATGCGAAAAGGCAAGAACTGGACGCTGGCACATCGACGTTGGCTGGCGACGCTGCGCTTCGAGCAACCGGCCCAGCAGATCGTCCTGGAGGACTATATCCAGGCCGTCGAGGACGCCCAGGCCAGGCGTGAGCGTCTGACCGCCCAGATCGAAGCCTTGGTTCCAAGCTGGTCGATGGCACCGGTGGTCCAAGCCCTTCAGGCCCTGCGCGGCGTGGCGCTGGTCACCGCCGTCACCCTCCTGGCCGAGGTCGGCGATCTCACCCGTTTCGACAGCCCGCGTCAGCTCATGGCCCACCTTGGCCTGGTGCCCCGGGAGGATAGCTCTGCCGACAAGATCCGGCGCGGCGGCCTCACCAAGGCCGGCAACGCCGAAGCGCGCCGCGTCCTGGTCGAGGCCGCTTGGTGCTACCGCCTGCCCGCACGCGTCAGCCGCTGCCTCCTCGATCGCCTCCAGGGCCAGCCCAAGGCGGTCCGCGACATCGCCTGGAAGGCCCAGGTCCGACTCTGCGCTCGCTATCGCCGCATGCGCGTCCAAGGCAAGGATGCCCCCCTGGTGACCGCCGCCATCGCCCGTGAGATGCTCGGCTTCGCCTGGGCCATCGCCCACGAGGTCGCACCGACAAAGCCGGTTTGAGGACCCTCGCAGCAAACTCAACAACGAAAGAGAAGGGGAACGATCCAACACTGTAGCATCCTGCCGGCGCTCATGCCTGGAGACGGGACCGCGGTCAGGGGAACCCTCGATGACACTACGAGAGGACAAGTGCTCCCACACTCGTTCTTAGACAGAGGCAGCCCCGCGACGAACCAAGGGTCATGCGGTCGCAACCCGCGTATCAGAGAGCGATCAACCGTCGTAAAGATGGTCCCGCCTCCTGTCATGCGCGCCGGCTATAGACACAATCTGACACCAGCAATACGGTGAGCGGTCAATCTCGTCCGATACCTTGAAATCGGACATGAGAG
>DATHZW010000192.1:0-2980 GCA_035458405.1 Steroidobacteraceae bacterium
GCTTTGCCCCCAGGAATCACAGGGCGAGTGCCACGAGGAGCACCAAGATCCGCAGCGACCACACCCCCTCCGCGCCCTCGGTCACGCGTGACCGGCGCGCGATCCGTGACAGCGAGACCCGTTTCGCCGCCCGTGCAGGACGGCGAGGCGCCGGTCCCGGCCTTCGCTCAGTACTGCTGGGCCTGCTCCTGCTCATTGTCGGTCCCGCATGGTCGGCTGAGGACAGCGACCGGCAGCAGATGAAGGGCCTCGACGAGCAGGTCCAGGAGATCAAGTCCGACGTACTGAGCATCGCCGCCGAACTCAACCTGCTCGAGGAGAAACTGCTGTACCCCTCGGGCACGCAGGTGGCGGTGTTCGTCGCGCTCGAGCACGGCGACCCGCTGCGCCTCGATGCCGTGCGCCTGAGCATCGACGGCCGGCTGGTTGCGCACTACATCTACAGCTTCAAGGAACTGGATGCGCTGCGCGAGGGCGGCGTGCAGCGCCTGTACGTCGGCAACCTGCCCACCGGCGACCACGAGATCGAGGTCCAGGTCGACGGCAAGCAGGAAGGCGGCGAGGACTACAGCAGCGTCGAGCACTTCACCTTCCGCAAGGGCGTCGAGCCAAAGCTGGTCGGGCTCACCATCGCCGGCCAGGCCCCGATAACGCTCGGAGACTGGTGAGTCGTGGCCATTGCGCCCCTCCGGATTCCTGCCCTGGTGCTGGCCGCTGCGCTGGCCACGGGGCCGGCCGTGGGCGATGAACTCCACGACCTGTATTTCGGCGAGGCGCTGTTCGAGGCCAACCAGGGAAAATTCTTCGAGGCGTTGCAGCGGCTCGACACGGAGCTCTCGCAGTACCACGGGCTGGACGAGCCCGGACTCGACTCGCTCAACTACCACATCAACGGGGCCGAGTTCTCGGTCGGCGACTTCGAGCTCAACTATCGCATGCACCGTCGCGCCGGCCGCGCCATCAAGCGCGTGCTGGAGGCCGACGTCGACGAGGCCGTCCGCAACGAAGCGGCCTACCGCCTCGCCCGGATCCATTTCCAGAAGGACCAGTTCGAGGAGGCATTGCAGGCGCTCGGCCGGATCACCGGCGAAGTGCCGGAGGCGATCCAGGATGACGTCGAGTTCCTGCGCGCCAACGTCTACCTGGCGATGGGGCAGCCGAGCCAGGCGGCGACGATTCTTGAGGAACTGGAGCCGGGAAAGGACCTGGCCGGATTTGTCTCCTACAACCTGGGTATCGCGCTGCTGCAGGACGGCCAGGTCGACAAGGCGGTCCGGCAGCTCGACGTGGCCGGGCAGATCCAGGCCCCGGAACGCGCCGCGATGGCGATCCGTGACAAGGCCAACTTCGTGCTCGGGACCCTGCTCTACGAGCAAGGCGACTTCAGCCGGGCGGAGCAGACGCTGGGTCGCGTGCGCCTCGAAGGACCGTTCTCGAACCAGGCGCTGCTGCGTGCCGGCTGGTCGGATGCCACCACCGGCCGTTTCAATCGCGCGCTTGTCCCCTGGAGCAGGCTGGCCGAACGCGAGCAGACCGATGCGGCCGTGCAGGAGGCCTTGCTCGCCGTGCCGCAGGCCTACGCCAGCTTCAACGCCCATGGCCGTGCGGCGGTGCTCTACGGTCGCGCGCTCGAGTCCTTCGGCCAGCAGATCGAGCGCGTGGACGCCTCGATCGACAGCATCCGCGACGGGCGCTTCCTCGACGCGCTGGTGCGCGAGGAGATCCAGCAGGACAAGAACTGGGTCATCCGCCTGCGCACGCTGCCGGAAGCACCCGAGACCTTCTACCTGATGCAGCTCATGGCCTCGCACGACTTCCAGACCGCGCTGCAGAACTACCTGGACCTCGAGGACCTGCGCTCGAAGCTCGTGACCTGGCAGTCGGGCTTCGATGCCTTTGACGACATCATCCGGCTGCGCGGCGAGTACTACGACCCGCGGCTGCCGGGAGTCGACGCGGAGTTTCGTGAGCTGGACGCGCGCATGCGCGCGCGCCTGGAGCAGCGCCGGCACCTCGCCAGCCGCCTGCGGGGACTGCTGACCGCGCCGCGGCCGGAGTTGCTTGCGACCGAGGAAGAACGGCTCTCGAGCGAACGCCTCGCCGCCGTTCGCGGGCAGCTCGAGGCCGACGGCGGGCCGCAAGCGCAGGCATTGCTGCCGCGCGTGGCGCGCCTGCAGGGCGCCATCACCTGGCGTCTCAGGACCGAGTACGACGAGCGACTGACGCTGGCGCACACCCACCTGCATGAGCTGGACCAGCACGTCGCGGCGCTCGACGCACAGTACCAGGCATTCGTGCGCACGCGGCAGGCGGCCACGCACAGCTACGTCGGCTATGACACCCAGCTGGGCCGGTTGCGCAAGCGTGTCGAGGGCGCGCTCCAGCGCGTCGACCTGGTGATGGCCAGGCAGGGACACCTGATCGAGACCGTGGCCATCAACCAGCTGAAGTCGCGCCGCGAGCGGCTCGTCGCGCTGCAGACGCAGGCGCGCTATGCGGTCGCCGACAGCTATGACCGCGCCCTCGGCGTGCAGCAGATCGGAGGGCTGCGCTGATGCGCCGGTGGCTCCTCCCCGCTGCGACGATCACCGCGATCCTCGCCGGCTGCGCGAGCAGCCCGCCGGGGCGGACACTGGCCGGACTGCGCGACGTCGAGCCGGACACGCGGGACATCCCGGTGGAGCAGGGACTCGAGAGGGCGATGGACTCCTACCGCCGTTTCCTCGAGGAGACGCCGGAGAGCGAGTTGACGCCGGAGGCCATGCGGCGCCTGGCGGACCTGCAGGTCGAGAAAGAGTTCGGCCTGCGCGCCGGGGACGGCAAGCCGCGCGAGATGGCGGCCCCCGAGCGGGCCGAGCGCGTGCCGACTGCACAAGGCTCCGCGGTCGCGACGGTAGCAGGCGTCACCGGTGAGCGGACGGAGTCCGACCTGGAGTTCGAGAATCGCACGACGGTCGAGCAGTCGGTGTCGTTCGCGGAG
>DATHZW010000193.1:0-5576 GCA_035458405.1 Steroidobacteraceae bacterium
TCGTAGTGAATGGTCTCGACGCCGAGGTAGCGGCGTGCGCAGGAATCCATGTCGTGCCGCGTCGCCGTCGAGTTGAGCACATAGGACTCGAGCATCGAGTCGTAGCGCATGCCGGCCAGCGCGATGCCGTGGTTGGCCAGCACGTGCGCGTCGTACTTCAGGTGGTGGCCCAGCTTGGCCGCGGCCGGGTCCTCGAGCAGCCCCTTGAGCTTGCCGAGCACCGCCTCGCGCGACAGCTGGTCCGGCGCGCCGGCGTAGTCGTGCGCCAGCGGCACGTAGGCGGCCTTGCCGGGCTCGATGCAGAACGACACCCCGACGATCTCGGCGGCCATGTAGTCGAGGCTGGTCGTCTCGGTGTCGAAGGCGAACAGCTCCGCAGCGGCCAGCCGGGCGAGCCACCCGTCCAGCGCCGCCTCGTCGACGATACATTCGTACTCCCGCTGCCGGTCGGGCGCCGCAGGCGACGCTGCGCGCGTCGCACCCCCCGCAGCCGGGCTCCCGCTGTCGTCCGCGGGCGCCGACAACTGCCTCAGCAGCGAGCTCAGCTCGAGTCGCGCGTACAGCGCCCTGAGCTTGTCGGTGTCCGGCGCGCGCCGCGTGAGGTCGTCCGGGGCCTGCTCGAGGCCGACGTCGCAGCGAATCGTCGCCAGCCGGCGCGACAGGTCGAGCCTGCCGAGATGCTCGCGCAGGCTCTCGCCCACCTTGCCGGGAATCTCCGCCGCGTGCGCGACGATCTCGTCGAGCGTGCCGTACTGGTTGAGCCACTTGGCCGCCGTCTTCGGCCCCACCTTCGGGATGCCGGGAATGTTGTCGGAGGTGTCGCCGACCAGGGCGAGGTAGTCGACGATCTGCTCCGGGTGGACGTCGAACCTGGCCTTGACGCCGTCGCGATCCAGTCGCGAGCCCGTCATCGTGTTGACCAGCGTGACCTGGTCGCACACCAGTTGCGCCATGTCCTTGTCGCCGGTCGAGATCACCGTGTGGATGCCGGACCGGGCGGCCTGCGCCGCCAGCGTGCCGATCACGTCGTCCGCCTCCACGCCGGCGATGCGCAGCACCGGCAGGCCGAGGTCCTCGACTGCATCGAGCAGCGGCTGCACCTGCGCGCGCAGGTCGTCGGGCATCGGCGGCCGGTGCGACTTGTACTCCTCGAACAGCTCGTCGCGAAAGTTCCGGCCGGGAGCGTCGAAGACGACGGCGATGAGCTCCGGCGACTCGTCCTTCAGCAGCTTGTTGAGCATGTTGAGCACGCCGAGCACCGCGCCGGTCGGCTCCCCGCGCGAGGTGCTCAGCGGCGGCAGGGCATGGAACGCCCGATAGAGGTAGGAGGAGCCGTCGACCAGCCAGAGCTTGCGTTCGTCCGCCATGGCCCTCACTCCCGCGCCGGCGGCGTGCCCTCACCCTCGGGGCCGTCCGGCTTCTCCGCCTCCGGGGGCTGGCCGGTCGCCGGCGGCGTGGCCGGGGCAGGGCGGATCTCCACCGGCGTGGTGACGCCGGCGTCGGGCAGGTAGAGCGCCCCCGTCTGGCCGCAGCCGAGCAGCAGGCCTGCGCTGGCCGAGCAGGCGATGAGGACCGGGAGCTTCAATTGCATGACGGCACCATGTTGAGCGACCGCCACAGTATAGGCCACGGGCGGGGAGCTCCCCTCAGGGCGCGGGCCGTTGCGCGCGCCTGTCGAGCACCGCCAGCGTCAGGCGCGAGACGCAGACCAGCCGGCCGGCCGGGTCGACGACCTCGATCGACCACACCTGGCTGCGGCCGCCGAGGTGAACCGGCCTGGCGGTTCCTGTCACGTGGCCTTCGCGCACGGCGCGGATGTGGTTGGCATTGATCTCCTGGCCCACCACCAGCGTGCTGGCCGGGTCGACCGTCATCGCGGCCGCCAGGCTGCCCAGCGTCTCCGCCAGCGCGATCGAGGCGCCGCCGTGCAGCAGGCCGTAGGGCTGCACCGTGCGGCGGTCCACCGGCATCCTGCCGGAGACGAAGTCCCTGCCGATCTCCGTCATCTCCATGCCGAGCTGCGCGGCGAGCGTGCCTTCGTTCAGGGCATTCAGTTCCGCGAGGGTATGGGGCTTGAACCAGATCGATGCTGCGGCGGATGCGGTCATGCGGTTACCTTGGCCTGGCGCGACGCGTTTGCCGGGGCACGATTATCGCCTCTCGCGGCCCCGCGTGGGATTCCTGTCGCGCCGGGGCGGGGCGGGTGGCGTCAACGGATGCGCCGGGTGCCGGTCGTGGGTACTCTCGGCTGGCCCGGCCATGAGGAAGCCCGATGACCGTGATCGATGTGTGGATGCAGCATCCCACGACCCTGTTTCTCGGCCAGCCCGTCTTCGAGTCGCTGCGGCGCTGGACCGGCAGGCGCGACGTCGCGGCGCCGCCGCTGGCGGCCACCGTGGCGGCGATGGACCAGGCCGGCGTCGGCCTCGGCCTGGCGGCCGCCTGGCATGGGCCGCAGGGCGCGTGGATCAGCAATGACGAGGTCGCGGGGTTCGTCCGGGAGTATCCCGGGCGCCTGCGGGGCCTGGCCGCTGTCGACCTGGCGCGGCCGATGGAAGCCGTTCGCGAGCTGAGGCGCTGCGTGCGCTCGCTCGGGTTCGTCGGCCTGCGGGTCGTGCCGTGGCTGTGGGGATGGCCTCC
Organism: Steroidobacteraceae bacterium; assembly: GCA_035458405.1. GTDB lineage: Bacteria > Pseudomonadota > Gammaproteobacteria > Steroidobacterales > Steroidobacteraceae > SG8-30. The sequence continues at coordinate 2,641 of DATHZW010000193.1, forward strand.
CGACGACCGGCGCTACTATCCGCTGTATGCGGAATGCGTCGAGCTGGACGTGCCGGTGGGCCTGCAGGTCGGGCACACGGGGCCGCTGATGTCGTCCGAGCCCGGCCGGCCGATTCCCTACCTGGAACACGTCGCCCTGGAGTTTCCGGAGCTCCGCATCGTGGCGGGCCACGTCGGGGTCCCCTGGACGCAGGAAATCCTGTCGCTCGCGACCAAGTTCCCGAACCTCTACATCGACACCTCGGCCTACAAGCTGGCGCGACTGCCGGGCGACTTCACCGAGTTCATGCGGGGCCATGGCGCGCGCAAGGTCATGTTCGGCACCAACTACCCGATGCTGACCGCAACCGAATGCCTCGCGGGGCTGGCCGGCCTCGGCCTCGGCCAGGAGGCCGCGGAGTCGTTCCTCGCCGGCAACGCCCGCAGGGTATTCCGGCTCGCCGACGGCTGATGTCGAGGCCAGCCGGATGCGGGCGCCGGGCGCGCCTATAATCGCCAGCAAAGCAGCAGGGGAGACGGTCTTGACCAGCGCTCTTGTCGTACAGGCGCCGCCGGCGCCTTCGGTGGCCGTCGCGGGAACGGACGACCGGTTCCCCGTGCACCGCATCTACTGCGTGGGCCGCAACTATCGCGAGCACGTGAAGGAGATGGGCGGCGACCCGGCCCGCGAGCCGCCGATCTTCTTCACCAAGCCCGCCGACGCGGTCGTGCCCTCGGGCGCCGGGGTCGCGTACCCGCCGCGGACCTCCAACCTGCATCACGAGATCGAACTGGTGGTCGCCATCGGCCGCGGCGGCAGCAACATCGCGGTCGACAACGCGCTCGAGCACGTCTTCGGCTACGCCGTCGGCAACGACCTGACGCGCCGCGACCTGCAGGCCGAGGCGCGCAAGCGCGGCGCGCCCTGGGACACGGCAAAGGGCTTCGACGCTTCGGCGCCGATCACGCCGATCCGCCGCGCGGACGACATCGGCCACGTCGCCAGCGGGCGGATCTGGCTCGAAGTCAACGGCGAGCTGCGCCAACAGGCGGACGTCGTCGAGATGATCTGGTCCGTGCCGGAGGTCATCGCGGAGCTGTCGACCTACTTCGCGCTGGCGCCGGGCGACCTGATCTTCACCGGCACGCCGGCAGGCGTGGGTCCGCTGCTGCCCGGCGACCTGGTCGCCGGCGGCGTGGACGGCATCGGCACGCTGCAGCACGGGGTCGTCGCGACATGAAGCTCTACACGTATTTCCGCAGTTCCGCCGCCTACCGCGTCCGCATCGCCCTGAACATCAAGGGCCTGGAAGTCGAATACATACCGAAACACCTGGTCCGCGAGGGCGGCGAACATCACCTCGAGACCTACCTCGCGCTCAACCCGCAGGGACTGGTGCCGGCGCTCGAGCACGAGGGCCGCGTGATCGGCCAGTCGCTGGCCATCATCGAATACCTGGACGAGATCCAGCCGCAGCCGCCGTTGCTGCCGGCGGATCCCGGCGAGCGTTCGATCGTGCGGTCGATGGCGCTGTCGGTCGCCTGCGACATCCACCCGCTCAACAACCTGCGGGTGCTCGAGTACCTGAAAGGCCCGCTCGCGCAGGATGGCGAGGCGGTGTCGCGCTGGTACCGCCACTGGGTCGCCGAAGGTTTCCGCGGGCTCGAGGAGATGGCGAAGCGCAGCTCCGCCGACCGCCGCCACCTCTATGGCAGCTCCGTGACCCTGGCGGACATCCTGCTGGTGCCACAGATGTACAACGCAAGGCGCTTCGGCTGCGAGCTCGCGCCCTACCCGACGCTGGTGGCGATCAGCGAGCACCTCGAGTCGCTGCCGGCCTTTGCCGCCGCGCGGCCCGAGGCGCAGCCGGACGCGGAATCCTGACGCCAGAAGCGGGGGAGGGACGGCCATGAACGAACGGGACGACCAGCGGCTCGATCGCCTGATGGAGGACGTCCATTGGGACTTCGACCGCGACATGAGCTACAGCGAGTACCTGCAGCTCGACAAGGTGCTCGACGCCCAGCGGCTGCTCTCCGGCCAGCACGACGAGATGCTGTTCATCGTCATCCACCAGGCCAGCGAGTTGTGGCTGAAGCTCTGCCTGCACGAGCTGCTCGCGACCCGCGAGCAGGTCCGCGAGGACGACCTCGAGCCGGCCTTCAAAATGCTGGCCCGCGTGGCGCGGGTCCAGGCGCAGATGATCCAGTCCTGGGACGTGCTGGGCACGATGACGCCGGCCGACTACACGCGCTTCCGCGACGCGCTCGGCCACAGCTCGGGCTTCCAGTCGTGGCAGTACCGCCACCTGGAGTTCCTGCTCGGCGCCAAGGACGCGCGCATGATCGAGGTGCATGCGGCCGATCCGGAGGCCTACTCGCTGCTGTCCCGCACCCTCGAGGAGCCGAGCCTCTACGACGAGTGCCTGCGGCTGCTGGAGCGGCGCGGCTTCGAGATTCCGCCGGAACGCCTGCAGCGCGACTTCAGCGGGCCCTACGAGCCGCATCCCGGCGTCGAGGAGGCCTGGCTCGAGGTCTACCGGGAGTCGGAAGAGCACTGGGACCTCTACGAGCTGGCCGAGAAACTGGTCGACCTGGAATACCGGCTGCAGCAGTGGCGCTTCGGTCACCTCAAGACCGTCGAGCGGATCATCGGCTTCAAGCAGGGGACGGGCGGCTCGGCCGGCGTGCCCTACCTCGAGCACGTGCTGAAGAAATCCTTCTTCCCCGAACTGATCTCGGTCCGCACCGTCATCTAGGGGTAAGATCTGCGCGGCGGCCTGTCCTTCCGGGCAGGCCGGATGACGGAGGAACGCGATGGTTGCCGCTCTCGTGATGATCAAGGCAGACACCGACAAGGTGTCGGAACTCGCCCTGGCGCTGACCGAAACCCAGGGCGTCAGCGAGGTCTTTTCCGTCGCCGGGCAGTGGGACCTGGTGGCCATCGTCCGCACCCG
>DATHZW010000194.1:0-2686 GCA_035458405.1 Steroidobacteraceae bacterium
ATCCAGGCGCGCGAGGCGGAGTACAAGGCGAAGTTCGCCAATCCCTTCATCGCCGGCGCGCGCGGCTACATCGACGACGTGATCCAGCCGCACGAGACGCGCAAGCGCATCTGCCGTTCGCTGGTCATGTTGCGGGAAAAGAAGCTCGACAACCCGTGGCGCAAGCATGGCAACATCCCGCTGTGACGACGCGGCAGCCCTGCGCGAAGACCCTGGTCGCGGAGTCGATGGAGCCAAGGCATGTTTGACAAGATCCTGATTGCCAATCGCGGCGAGATCGCCTGCCGGGTCATCAAGACCGCGCGGCGCATGGGGATCGCGACCGTCGCAGTGTACTCGGAGGCGGACCGCGACGCGCGCCACGTGCAGCTGGCCGACGAAGCGGTGCTCATCGGTGCCGCGCCGAGCCGCGAGTCCTACCTGGTGATGGACAAGATCATCGACGCCGGCAGGAAGACCGGCGCGCAGGCGGTGCACCCGGGCTACGGCTTCCTCTCCGAAAACGAAGAGTTCGCCCGCCGCGTCGAGGAGGAGGGCATCGTCTTCATCGGGCCCAAGCACGGCTCGATTGCGGCGATGGGCGACAAGATCGCCTCCAAGAAGCTCGCCCTGGCGGCCCGGGTGAACACGATCCCGGGCTGGAACGACGTCATCGAGACGGCCGAGCAGGCCGTCGAGATCGCGCGCGACATCGGCTACCCGGTGATGATCAAGGCCAGCGCCGGCGGCGGCGGAAAGGGCCTGCGGGTCGCCTACGACGACAAGGAGACCTTCGCGGGCTTCACGACATGCCGCAACGAGGCGCGCTCGAGCTTCGGCGACGACCGGGTATTCATCGAGAAGTTCATCGAGCAGCCGCGCCACATCGAGATCCAGGTGCTCGGCGACTCACACGGCAACTGCGTCTACCTGTGGGAGCGCGAGTGCTCGATCCAGCGCCGTCACCAGAAAGTGATCGAGGAGGCGCCATCGCCTTTCGTCAGCGAGGCCACCCGTCGCGCCATGGGTGAACAGGCCGTCGCGCTCGCCAAGGCCGTCAAGTACCAGAGCGCGGGCACCGTCGAGTTCGGGGTCGGCGCCGACCAGGGGTTCTACTTCCTGGAAATGAACACCCGCTTGCAGGTCGAGCACCCGGTCACCGAGTGCATTACCGGGCTGGACCTCGTCGAGCAGATGATTCGCGTGGCCGCGGGCGAGAAACTCGGCTTCAAGCAGGCCGACGTGGTGCGTCGCGGCTGGGCGATGGAATGCCGGATAAACGCCGAAGACCCGTTTCGCAATTTCCTGCCGTCGACCGGCCGGCTGGTGAGATACCGACCGCCGGCGCAGACCCTGGAGGCGGCCCAGCCGATGCCGGAGGGGGGCGGCATCCGTGTCGACACGGGCGTCCGCGAGGGCGGCGAGATACCCATGTACTACGACTCGATGATCGCCAAGCTCATCGTGCACGGCAGCGACCGGAACGACGCCATCCGCCGGATGCGCGAGGCGCTCAATGCGTTCGTCATCCGCGGCGTCTCCAGCAACATCCCGTTCCAGGCGTCGCTGCTGGCCAACCCGAAGTTCGTCGCCGGCGATTTCAACACCGGCTTCATTGCCGAGCAGTACCCGAAGGGCTTCTCGACCGCGCAGTTGCCGCACGACGACCCGGATTTCGTAATCGCGCTGGCCGCGGCGATCAACCGGCGCATCCTGGAGCGGGAGACCTGCCTGACCGGGCAACTGCGGGGTCACGAAATGGCGATCCGCGAGCATTCGGTGGTCGTCGTGCATGGCGAAGACGGCGTTCGCATCGACCGGCCGGTGCACGTCCGGGTCGAGGACGGCGCGATGCGCGTGACCGTCGGCGAGCGCAGGCACGTGATCCGGCTGGACGGTTCGCTCCGCGACATCGCGGTACAGGGGGAATGCGACGGCGTCCCGTTCTGCGCGCAGTTCGAGCGCATCGACCTGGATTACCGGATCGCGCACAATGGCCTCACGGTGCTGGTGCGCGTCCTGTCGCCGCGTGCCGCGCAACTGTACGCGCTGGTGCCGCACAAGCCGCCGCCGGACATGTCGCGCTTCCTGTTGTCGCCGATGCCCGGGTTGCTGGTCGACGTGACCGTCGAGCCCGGGCAGAAGGTGCTCGCGGGCGAAAAGCTGGCGGTGATCGAGGCGATGAAGATGGAGAACATCCTTTTCGCCGCGCAGGACGGCGTGGTCGCGAAGGTTTTGGCCGGCAAGGGCGAGAGCCTTGCCGTGGACCAGGTGATCATGGAGTTCGAATGAGCGGCACAGCATCCAGACCGTTCCGGATCCTCGGCCTCCAGCAGGTCGCGATCGGGGGCGAGAGCAAGCAACGGCTGCGCGCCTTGTGGGTCGACCTGTTCGGCCTGGAGGTTACCGGCAACTTTCGGTCGGAAAAGGAGAACGTCGATGAGGACATCTGCAGCCTCGGCAGCGGGCCGTTCACGGTCGAGGTCGACCTGATGCAACCGCTCGACCCGGGCGCCAGGCCCGCGGTGCACGCCACGCCGCTGAACCACGTGGGCCTCGGGGTTGACGACCTGCCGAGGGCCGTCGAGTGGCTCACCGGGCAGGGGCTCCGGTTCGCGCCGGGCGGGATCCGCCAGGGTGCGGCGGGTCACGACATCTGCTTCGTCCACCCCAGGGGCAACGAGCAATTCCCGATCGGCGGAGAGGG
>DATHZW010000195.1:0-2757 GCA_035458405.1 Steroidobacteraceae bacterium
CCGCAGCCGCCTCGCCGGTGCAGGTCCGCGACCTGCGCATCTGGGCGAGTCCCGACTCGACCCGGGTGGTGCTCGATCTGAGCCAACCGGTGCGTTACGAGTTGTTCACGCTGTCGGGACCCGATCGCGTCGTCATCGACCTCGAGCGGACTTCGCTCGACGCCCGCGGCATCTCCATGCCCGAGCCCTCGGGCCTGGTTCGTGCAGTGCGGACCGGGACCCAGCCGGGCGGCACCCTGAGGGTCGTGCTCGACCTCAACGGCCGGGCGGAGTCCAACAGTTTCCTGACACCGCCGAACGAGTCCTACGGCCACCGGCTGGTCGTCGATTTGTCCGCCGGCGGCCGGACGCCGCGGCCGGTCGTCGCGCCGCATGCCCCGACCGGCCAGCGCGACCTGGTGATTGCCGTGGATGCCGGCCACGGCGGCGAGGACCCGGGCGCCATCGGCAAGGCCGGCACCCGTGAGAAGGACGTCACCCTCAAGGTGGCGCGGCTGCTCGCCGACCAGATCAACGCGGAGCCCGGGATGCGCGCGGTGCTGACCCGCACCGGTGATTACTTCGTCCCGTTCCGCGATCGCCTGAAGCGGGCGCGGGACAGCCAGGCCGACCTGTTCGTGTCCGTACACGCCGATGCCTTCGTGAATCGTTCCGTGCGCGGATCGTCCGTCTACGTGCTGTCCTCGGGCAGGGCGAGCAACGAGGCGGCGCGGTGGCTGGCGGATCGCGAGAACGCAGCCGACCTCATCGGCGGCGTGTCGCTGGACGACAAGAGCGACGTGCTGGCTTCCGTCCTGCTCGACCTGTCGCAGAATGCGGTCATCAGCGCGAGCCGCGAGGCGGCCGCCAACGTCCTGACCGAGCTCGACCGGGTCGGCGAACTGAAGAAGAGCGAGGTCCAGCACGCCAGCCTGATCGTGCTGACCTCGCCGGACATCCCGTCGATGCTGGTCGAGACCGCATTCATCTCGAATCCCGAGGAAGAGAGGAAACTTCGGGACCCGGTGCAGCAGGTCCGCCTCGCCTCGGCGATCCATGCAGGCCTGCGCCGCTATTTCTATGACAATCCGCCGCCCGGCACCCGGGTCGCGCAGCTGGCCGCGCTCGAACGTGGCCGTCCCCTGCGCCACGTCGTGGCCGCGGGCGAGTCGCTGACGGAACTTGCCGGACGCTACGCGGTCAGCATTGAGTCCCTGCAGCGCCTGAACAACCTCGCCGGCGACGCGCTCATGGCGGGAACGGTGATCGAGATACCCGCCGCAAGCGGAACCTGAACCGACCCCCAAGCGCTCCGAGCGGGCACGCCGGGCGCGCCTCGTGCACACTTGTCCCTGTCCGGGACCACCCACTGCCGAACATGCCCATCCGCCATCTGCCCGACAACCTGGTCAACCAGATCGCTGCCGGCGAGGTGGTGGAGCGCCCGGCCTCGGTGGTCAAGGAACTGGTGGAGAACGCGCTGGACGCCGGCGCAACCCGGATTGCCGTCGACGTCGAGCGCGGCGGAATCGCACTGGTACGCGTCCGGGACGACGGCGCCGGCATCGAACCCGACGAACTGCCGCTGGCACTGGCTCGCCACGCCACCAGCAAGATCGCCTCCCTGGACGATCTCGCCGGCGTGACGTCGCTTGGTTTTCGCGGCGAGGCCTTGCCGTCGATCGCCTCGGTGTCGCGGCTGAGGCTGGCGTCGTCGGTGCCTGGCGGGCGCGGCGTCGAGGTCGAGGCGGTGGACGGGGCGATCTCCACACCGCGCCCCGCGGCACACCCGGCTGGCACCACGGTCGAGGTTCGCGACCTGTTCTACAACGTGCCGGCGCGCCGGAAGTTCCTGCGCACCGAGTCGACCGAATACCAGCACGTGTTGCGGACGCTCACGCGCCTGGCGATGTCCCGCTTCGATGCGGGCTTCACGTTGACCCACAATCGGCGCGAGGTCTTTTCGTTGCCGCCGGCCGCCGAGAGGGAAGCGCGCGAGGCGCGCATTGCCCGCCTCGTCGGCGACGAGTTCATGGCCAATGCCGTCTACATCGAGCATGAGTCGGCGGGGCTGCGGCTGTCCGGCTGGCTCGGCCTGCCGACCTACGCCCGGGGCCAGGCCGACCAGCAGTACCTGTTCGTGAACGGCCGCATGGTCCGGGACCGTCTGCTCGGCAACGCGGCCAGGCTGGGCTACCAGGACGTCATGTACGGCGGCCGCCAGGCGGCCTACGTGCTGTATGTCGAACTGGACGCCACGCAGGTCGACGTGAACGCCCACCCGCAGAAGCTGGAACTCCGGTTCCGCGACGGCCGGCACGTCCACGACTTCGTCTTCCGCAGCGTGGAGCGGGCGCTGGCGGCGACGCGCCCGGATGCGGGGCGCAGCGGCTCGGCCAGCACCGCGACGCTCTTCGACGGAACGCGGACCCCGGGCTTGCCGCTCGCGGAGTCACGGTTGCCCGCGGCAGCCGGCGACTGGACGGCGCTCGCCAGGGAGGTCCCGGTGGATGAAGGCATCCCCGGCTCCGGCGATGGCGAGGCGCCGACGCTGGGCTACGCGCTCGCGCAGCTGCACGGCATCTTCATCCTGTCGCAGACGGCGGACGGCATCGTCCTGGTGGACATGCACGCGGCGCACGAGCGCGTCATCTATGAACAGTTGAAGGCCGGACTCGACTCCGGACGTGGCGAGCGGCAGGCGCTGCTGGTGCCGGCCATCCTGCCGGTGAACGCGGAAGAGGCGGTGCTGGCGGAGCAGCACGCGGCGGAGCTCGC
>DATHZW010000196.1:0-4224 GCA_035458405.1 Steroidobacteraceae bacterium
ACGCGGAAGCCGGCCGGAAATTCGCCGCGCGCCATGAAGGGTGCGCGGTGCACGAAGTACCAGCTCGAGCCGGCGCCCTGGCCGAGGGTGTCGATGACCTTGTCGAGCGGCAGGCCCTCGGCGCGCGCAAACGCCATGGCCTCGCCCACCGCCTGGATGATGCCGGCGCACATGATCTGGTTGGTCGCCTTGGTGGCCTGGCCGAACCCGGACGGCCCGATGTGCACGACGGTCTTGCCCATCGCCTCGAGGACCGGCCGCGCCCTCTCGAAGGGCGCGGGCTCCCCGCCGCACATGATCGCGAGGCTCGCCTTGCTGGCGCCTTCCACGCCGCCGCTCACCGGGCAGTCGAGGAAGTCCGAGCCGGCAGCCGCGAGGGTCGCGGCGGCGCTGCGCGCCGTCTCGGCCGACACGGTCGAGCAGTCGACCACGATGGAGCCGGGGTGCAGGCTGCCCGCCATGCGTCCGACGAGTTCGAGCACGTCGGCGTCGGCCGAGACGCAGAGCACGACCAGGTCGCAGTCGGCGGCCAGCGTTTCCGGGTCCGGGTAGGCGCGGGTGCCGGTTTCCGCCGCCAGCGCTTCCGCGACGGCGGGGCGGCGGCTCCAGGCGCCCGCCAGCAGCCCGGCCCTGGCGAGATTGCCGGCCATGGGCAGGCCCATGGCGCCCAGTCCGATGAATCCGGTTTTCATGTCGGGATCTCCGCGCCCGGGGGCGATCCCCATTGTGCCTGAAAGCGCACGTCGGCCGCCCCGCGGCCGGGACCTACTTGCAGAGGTCGTCCACTTCCTGCTTCGCCTGGATCCGGGCCGCGGTCAGTTCGGCGTCGGTCAGGTATTCGCGCTTGCCGTCGGCGGTCTGCCGGTACAGGCGGCGCGACTCGACGTAGGTCTTGTACTGCTCCTGGGCCTGCTGGCACTGCCGGGAACGGATCTGCGCCACGTCGCGTTGCACGCTCGCCGCGGCGGAGGCCGTCGGATCCGCGTCGTCCGCTGCCGCGCTGCCGCCTTCCGCGCCGCCCGCATCGTCGGCATCCTCTTGCGGCTCCGCGGCTTGCGGCAGGAGGGTGCGATCGAAGACGCCGAGCAGCCTGGCGCCGGCTTCCTCCGGCGGCAGGTCGGAGTAGTGGACCTGGCCGGTCGCATCCACCCACTTATAGACGACATCGGCGGCCGCGACGGTCGCGAGTCCGGCGAGCATTAGCGTGACGATGGCCCTGCGCAGCATTTCGTTGATCTCCAGCCGGTCAGGCAAGTCCCCGCCGGCAATGTCATGTCGCCGCCCGAACACGGTTCATCCCGGTCGGTACGGGATACTGGCCAAGTCTGCCGGCTTCGGGCTGCGAATCCCTTGACGGGGGTCACAAATGACCCCGACCCCGGCACGATGTCGGCAGCCGCCAGTCTAGCGAATGTCGCCGCCCGCGGGCAGCGTGTTTAGGGCCGATCGGGCCAGAAAAGAAAGGGAGCGGGCGCCTCGCGACGCCCGCTCCCGGAAAGCCGGCCCCTGGCCGGTCAGGCGTTGTAGGCCCGCTCGTCGTGCAGCGCGAGGTCGAGACCCACGCTTTCCTGCTCGCTGCTCACCCTCAGGCCGACGACCGCGTCCACGATCTTCAGGATCACGAAGGTCAGCACGCCGCTGAACACCAGCGTGAAGAGCACGCTCTTGGCCTGGATCCAGACCTGCTGCCCGATGCTCACGCCTTCGGCCAGGCCGACGCCCCCGAGCGTGCCGGCACAGACGCCGGTCAGGATCGCGCCGACGATGCCGCCCACCGCGTGAACGCCGAAGACGTCCAGCGAGTCGTCATACCCCAGCGCCCGCTTCAGCCGCGTCGCGGCCAGGAAGCACAGGAAGCCGGCGGCGAGCCCGATCACCAGCGCACCCGCCGGCCCGGCGGTGCCGGAGGCGGGCGTGATGGCGACCAGGCCGGCGACCGCGCCCGAGACGATGCCCAGGACGCTCGGCTTGCCGTGGGTGGCCCACTCGCTGAACATCCAGGCCAGCGCCGCGGCCGCCGTGGCGATCTGCGTCACCAGCATGGCCATTCCCGCGGTGCCATTGGCGGCCACCGCGCTGCCGGCGTTGAAGCCGAACCAGCCGACCCACAGCATCGAGGCGCCGATCACGGTCAGGGTCAGGCGGTGCGGCGCCAGGGCGGTGGTCGGGTAGCCCTTGCGCTTGCCGAGCACCAGCGCCGCGACGAGCCCCGCGATGCCGGCGTTGATGTGCACCACGGTGCCGCCGGCGAAGTCGAGCACGCCCCAGTCCCACATCAGCGCGCCGTCGCCGCTCCACACCATGTGGGTCATCGGCAGGTAGACGACCGTGAACCACAGCACGCTGAACACCAGCAGCGCCGAGAACTTCATGCGTTCCGCGAAGGCGCCGACGATCAGCGCCGGCGTGATGATCGCGAAGGTCATCTGGAAGGTCGCGAACACCGACTCGGGAATCGTCCCGGTGAGCGAATCGACCGTGATGGACGACATCATGGCGAGGTTGAGCCCGCCGATGAACGACGCCAGGTTGATCGTTCCCCCCTCCATGCCCGTGGTGTCGAAGGCCAGGCTGTAGCCGTAGACCATCCACAGCACGGAAATCAGGGCGGTGATCGCGAAGCACTGCATGAGCACCGACAGGGCGTTCTTCTGGCGGACCATGCCGGCATAGAAGAGCGACAGCCCCGGGATGGTCATGAACAGCACCAGCGCGGTCGCGGTGATCATCCACGCGGTGTCGCCCGTGTCCGCGGCGGGGGCCTCCTCCGCCGGCTGCGCGGCCGCGGCGGCTTCGGCAGCCACCAGTCCGGCCGCCTCCGCCGCCGTCGCCTCGAGGGAGTCGTCCTGCGCGAATGACGGCAGGGGTGCCAGCAGCACGAGGCCCAGGGCCAGCAGTGCGGTCATCGCCGCGATGCGACGCCACGCCGCCGCCGGAGCCGTGGCTCGCGCGGTACCTGGGAGCCGTGCCTCGGCGGCTTGCGGGATCAGTGTCAGCGTTCTCACGTGTCTCCTCCAGCGGTCAGCAGTTCTTCGGTTGATCTGCAGTTGCCCATCCCGTCGACGCCGGCCTTGCGGTTTCAGGCTGCCGGCGGGCCCGGTTCCCCCGTCCTGATCCGGATCGCCCCGGCGACCCCGTCGCCCACGGCCAGCTCGATGCGAACCCTCGGCTCCCCGTCGCTGCGCCACCCGGCGCAGGCCGGTTTCACGGCCTTTCTGCCTCCTTGCGCCGGATACGGGGCAACCGCGTGGCCGGCCGGCGGCTTAGTCTCACGGCAGGAGGTTGCAGCTTCCGTGCCATGCCGCAGCGACATGTTTTTCAAGGACTTGGGCGGCCCCGCGGGCGACCGGGGCAGGGGCCCTGCACCGATTTGGAGCACGGGATCCGGGCCCGTGCCTGATTGCGGGGCGCCGCTTGACCCGACCGGGCCGGGGACGGAAGCTTGCGCAAAAGGAACCGCTCATCATGAATCTCGACCCCAAGAACCTCGACGAGCTCGCCCGCAAGCTGTCCGAGTCGGTTCCGCCCGGCCTGGTTGCGGTGCGCGACGACCTCGAGCGGAATTTCAAGGCGGTGCTGCAGTCGGGCCTGTCGCGCCTCGACCTCGTCACCCGGCAGGAGTTCGACGTCCAGGCCGGCGTGCTGAAACGCACGCGCGAACGGCTGGAGCAGCTGCAGGCGCGCCTGGCGGCACTCGAGGACAGGCAAGCCGGCTGAAACCGCTGGCCGGGCGCGGCGTGGCGCCGTGAGCCTGGCAACCGTCCTGACCCGCGCCCAGCTCGGCCTCGACGCGCCGCCGGTGCGTGTCGAGGTCTACTGCGGGCCCGGCCTGCCCCAGGTCAACATCGTCGGGCTCGCGGAGACCGCGGTGCGCGAGAGCCGCGACCGCGTGCAGGCGGCGCTGGTGAACTCGGGCTACAGCTTCCCGGACGGGCGCATCACGGTCAGCCTGGCGCCGGCCGACCTGCCCAAGGGCGGCGGGCGCTACGACCTGGCGATCGCGCTGGGCCTGCTGGTCGCCTCCGGGCAGCTGCCCGGCGCAAGTCTCGGGGGCACCGAGTTCTTCGGCGAGCTGTCCCTCTCCGGCCAGCTGCGGCCCGTGCGCGGCCTGCTGATCGCCGCGGTCCACGCCCTGCGCGACGGCCACCGGATGGTGGTCCCGGCGGCGAACGCCGCCGAGGCGCGCCTGGCGCCCGGGGCGATGGTCAGCGGCGCGTCCAGCCT
>DATHZW010000197.1:0-5556 GCA_035458405.1 Steroidobacteraceae bacterium
CCTGCAGCAGGTGCGTCTTGCCCGTCCCGGCAGCGCCGCACAGCCACAGCGGCGCCTGACCCGGCCGGCGCGTGAGCCCGCACAGGTCCTCGATCGCGGCGAGGTTCCTGCCCGCACGAAATGTCTCGAAACGCGACGAGACCTCGAGCTGCACGCCTAGCGGCAGCTGCTGCATCATGACGCGCCCGCCAGCCGCCGTTTACGGGACACCGCAACCGCCCTGCGGATGTAGATCATGGTGTAGTCCGCACCGCTGACGAAGGTCGTCACGAAGGTCGCCGCGCCAAGCGCGAGGACCCAGGCGCCGGGCACGGCGGGCGTGGCAGCACTGGCGACCACAAAGATCACGTAGCAGATCTGCATGACCGTATTGACCTTGCTCGCTCGCGAGGGATGGCCGTCGATCGGGCCGAACAGCCACTTGTACACGGCAGCCCCGATGCCAATGACGAGGTCCCGGGCAACTACCGTCGCGGCGAGCCAGACCGGCACCAGGCCCAGCAGGGTCAGGGTGATGAACACGCTGACCAGCAGCAGCTTGTCCGCCACCGGGTCGAGGACCTTGCCCGCCTCGCTGGTCCAGCCAAAACTCTTCGCCAGGTAACCGTCCAGACCGTCCGAAATAGCCGCGATCACGAACAGCAGGAGGGTCCAGCCAAACAGGTCGTGAACAAGCGTCCAGACGACCGGGATCGCGAGCAGGATCCTCAGCACGCAGATCAGGTTGGGCAGGCTCGACAGGTTCATGGCCGGTAAGTGAAGACCGCGGTTCCCGCGGCTCCATCCGCCCTCGCCAGGCGTCCTCCGGCGGCCACCTCGCGCTGCAGCGCAGACAGGTCGCCGCGCACCGACAGCCGGAACACGACTGCGTCCGCCAGCACGTCCTGCAACAGCACACCGCGTACGACATTGAGGGATTCCAGGTAGCGTGACGTTTCGGCGTACTGCGCGACATTGCTCCCGCCCTGGATGGTCACGACGAGCTCCGTCCTGCGCGCGGCCGAGGCCGACGCGTACAGGCCCGCGTAGCGGTCGGCGGCCGCATGCACGCCTTCCTCGAGACCGCCACGCAGCTCCGCGGACGTCCCCTCACCGACAAACGACCAGTCAACCGAATACTCGCCACGGCCGCTGGCCAGCGCCCGTCCGACCAGCACGCCCTCGGCGCCGTAACGCGCTGCCGCGGCCGTCAGCGCCGCGGTGTCGCCGGACCATGCCTGCTGGAATCGACGCCCCACGTCCTCGCCGCCGGCCGCAGCCGGCCACGCCAGGGGCAGGCCCCGCTGCGCGGCTGCCTGCTCGATTGCCCTGCGCTCACCACTCGCCGCCTCGGCGGTCACCAGCCCGCGCTGGCCGCCACCCCGGTCGACCGCCAGCCAGACCAGCGTGAGCGGACGCTGGTCTCCCCAGAAGGGCAGGCCCGAGGCCGCGATGGCCTGTTCGATGGCGTCGCCGTCAAAGGTCACGGTCATCCTGCCCGCCGCGGCGCGGCGGTAGGAACTCACGTAGCGGGGGGCGTCGTCGACGAGCGGCGCGAGACCGTCCAGGCCGGGCGCGTCGCGGCGGCCGGTCACCCGTATCAGGACGTCCGACAGGGCCTCGCGGAACGCGGCAGGCTGCCCGGCGCTGCCAAGGGGCACGGTCGACTCGTAAGGGTTGCCGATACCGGCTGCCTGGACGCTCCCGGCAGCCAGCAGCCACGCCGCAGCACGGACTGCTGCCAATCCGTTTCTGGCCAGGCTCGATTCCGTCATTGTTCCCGCCTTTCGCAACTTGGCCGCGAAACCCGGCGCGGGGCCGGCACCGGGTTACAATATTACCCGACAAGAGCGGCGAACCCGTCGTCTGCCCTGCTGGAAGCCCCGATGAATGAACGAACGTCCCTGACCTACCGCGATGCGGGGGTGGATATCGACGCCGGCGACGAGCTGGTGGAACGGATCAAGCCGCGGGTCCGCAGGACCGCGAGGCCCGGGGTGCTCGGCGGCCTGGGCGGATTCGGCGCCCTGTTCGAAATCCCGCCCGGCCGCTGGCGGCACCCAGTCCTCGTCTCCGGCACCGACGGTGTCGGCACGAAGCTGCGCCTGGCAATCGATACCGGCCGACACGACACGGTCGGTATCGACCTCGTCGGCATGTGCGTTAACGACGTCGTCGTGCAGGGCGCGGAGCCTCTCTTTTTCCTGGACTACTACGCGACCGGCCGGCTCGACGTCGACGTCGCCGAGAAGGTGATCGGCGGCATAGCCGACGGCTGCGTGCTGGCCGGCTGTGCGCTGGTCGGGGGCGAAACGGCGGAAATGCCGGGAATGTACGCGGGTGCCGACTACGATCTGGCTGGATTCTGCGTTGGCGTCGTGGAGAAGGAACGCATCCTGGACGGGTCCGCGACCCGCGCCGGGGACGTCATCATCGGCCTGGCATCATCGGGACCGCACTCGAACGGCTACTCGTTGATCCGCAAGCTCATCACGGTCAGCGGCGCCGACGAGGCCACGCGGGTCGATGGCCTGCCCTTGTTCGACCTGCTCATGTCGCCGACCCGGATCTACGTCCGCCCGGTCCTCGGGCTGCTCGACCAGGTCCCGGTGCATGGGATCGCGCACATCACCGGGGGCGGACTGAGCGAGAACATCCCGCGGGTCCTTCCGGCGGGCCTCGAGGCCAGGCTCGATCCCGGCGCGTGGCATCGCGGCGGCGTGTGGGACTGGATCCAGTCGACCGGCAACATCCCGGACGTCGAGATGCACCGGACGTTCAATTGCGGCATTGGCATGACGCTGCAGGTCGCCGGCGCCGACGCCGACCGCACCATCACCGCGCTCGCGGCCGCCGGTGAGCAGGCGCAGGTCATAGGAGAGGTCGCCGCGGGCGACCGTGGCGTGGTCTTCGGTTGATGGCCACGCCGCTGCCAGTCACGGTGCTGATCTCCGGCCGCGGCTCGAACATGGAGGCCATCGCCCGGGCGGGGCTTGGCAAGCGGATTCCCGCCCGCGTGACCGCCGTGATCAGCGACCGCCCGGACGCTGCCGGACTGGCGCTGGCACAGCACCTCGGCATCGCGACAGCGGCCGTCCCGCAGACTCCGGGAATGGACCGCGCCGCCTACGGCCGGGTCCTGGCGGACGCCGTCAGCGGCCACGATCCCGGGCTTGTCGTGCTGGCGGGATTCATGAAGATCCTGGACCCGGTCTTCACGCAGCGTTTCGCCGGCCGCCTCCTCAACATCCATCCCTCGCTGTTGCCCAGGTTCCCCGGCCTGCATACGCACCGCCGCGTTCTGGAGGCCGGCGACCCTGAACACGGCTGTACGGTTCACTTCGTCACCGAGGAACTGGATGCCGGCCCGCCCATCATCCAGGCGGTGATCCCGGTCAACGAGGGCGACGACGAACAGTCGCTTTCAGCGCGCGTTCAGCGCTGGGAACACATCATCTACCCGGAAGCCGTCGGCCTGTTTGCCGAGGGGCGGCTCAGCATGCGCGACGGGTCCTGCTGGCTGGACGGCCGCAGGCTGGAGCAGCCCATCCAGAGAGGTGAAGCTTGAGAACGCATCTGACCGCGCTGGCGACGACCCTCGGGCTGCTGCTGGCCGGCGCCGCGGGCGCCGCCGACCTGCAGCCGTTCGTAGCCGAATACCAGGCCAAGTACACGTGGATGAGCGTCGGCGACATCCGCCTCGAGCTCAAGCGTGACGGCGGTCCGGGACTGTGGATCCTCGAATCACGGGGCGACGCCACTGGCCTGGCCCGGCTGGTTGCCAGCGGCACGCTGGTGCAGACCTCGTGGATGCAGGTCGAGCAAGACAGTGTCCGTCCGCTCAGGTTCCGGCTCGACGATGGCATGGAGCGGGCCAAGGAGGACGTATCGCTGGAGTTCGACTGGCAGGCCGCCCGCGCGACAGGCACTGCCAAGGGCAATCCGGTCGACGAGGAGATCCCGCCTAACACCCAGGACCCGGTGTCGTTCCAGTTCGCAATGATGCTGGCGCTGCAGAACGGGAGGGAGCCCGGGCAACTGCCGATGCTCGACGGCCGCAAGCTCAAGCTCTACGACCACACTTTCCTGCGCAAGGAGCGCGTCACGACGCCGGCAGGCACCTTCGACACGGTGGTGTACCGGAGCGCCCGGCCGGAGAGCAGCCGGGAAGCGATCATGTGGCTGGCACCGGAGCTGGGCTACCTCGCCGTGCAGGTCGAGCAGTACCGCAAGGGCAAGCGGCTCTTCGCGATGTACATGAAGAAGTACGCGCCCGGGCGCTGATCACGTCCTCGGCAGCGTCACGCCCGTCTGCCCCTGGTACTTTCCGCCCCGGTCGCGGTAGGAGGTCCCGCAGACCTCGTCCGATTCGAAGAACAGCAGCTGGGCCACGCCTTCGTTGGCGTAGATCTTGGCGGGCAGCGGCGTCGTGTTCGAGAACTCCAGCGTCACGTGGCCTTCCCATTCGGGCTCGAGCGGCGTCACGTTGACGATGATGCCGCAGCGCGCGTAGGTGCTCTTGCCCAGGCAGACGACCATCACATTGCGGGGAATCCGCAGGTATTCCACCGTCCGCGCCAGCGCGAAGGAATTGGGCGGGATGATGCAGACGTCCGAGACCTGATCGACGAAGTTGTTCAGGTCGAACTGCTTGGGATCGACGATCGTCGAGTTGATGTTGGTGAAGATCTTGAACTCGTTCGCGCAGCGCACGTCGTAGCCATAGCTCGAGGTGCCGTAGGAGACGATGCGCCGGCCCTCGGCCTCGCGGACCTGGCCGGCAGCGTACGGCTCGATCATCCCGCGGCCCTCCGCCATGGACTGGATCCACCGGTCGGACTTGATGCTCATTCATCGTCCTCGACGCTGATCTTGGGGAATGCACCCGCCCCGCGGATCGCGGCCACCGCGAGCTGTGCCGCCGCCTTGCGCGCGACCGACATGTAGGCTCGCGCCGCTGCCGAGTCCGGGTCGCCGATGACCGTCGGGGTGCCGGCATCCGCCTGCTCGCGGATGCGCAGGTCGAGCGGCAGCTCGCCCAGCAAGGGAACCGCGTAGCGCGCAGCCATGGCTTCGCCGCCGCCGGCGCCGAAGACGTGAGACTCGTGCCCGCAGGCCGGACAGACGTGCACGCTCATGTTCTCCACGACGCCGAGCACGGGCACCTCGACCTTGCGGAACATCATCAGGCCCTTGCGGGCATCGAGCAGCGCGATCTCCTGGGGCGTGGTGACCACGATCGCGCCGCTCAGCGGGACCCGTTGCGCCAGGGTCAGCTGGATGTCGCCGGTCCCGGGCGGCATGTCCACGATCAGGTAGTCGAGTTCCCCCCAGCGGGTCTCTCCCAGCAGCTGGGTCAGCGCCTGGGTGACCATCGGGCCCCGCCAGACCATCGGCTGTTCCTCGTCGATCAGGAAGCCGATCGACATGACCTTGACGCCGTGGTTGACCAGCGGCTCGAAGCTCTTGCCGTCGCGTGTCGTCGGGCGCTGGCCGCTCAGGCCCATCATGCGGGGCTGGCTCGGCCCGTAGATGTCGGCGTCCAGCATGCCGACTCTTGCGCCCTGGCCGGCCAGC